>NZ_BANB01000059.1 GCF_000964365.1 Acidisphaera rubrifaciens HS-AP3
GTCTCCAGCGTACGGAGGTTGCGCGGATACAGCAGCGACGCGGCGGGGCCGAAGCTCGCGCCGCCCTGATGATAGACAAAGGTGTCGCAGGCGAGCACGTGCCGCCAGCCGTGCCGCGCGGCGCGCAGGCACCAGTCGCATTCCTCGCCGTAGCCGGGGCCGAAGGTGTCGACGTCGAACGGCCCGGTCTGGGACAGGCAGTCGCGGCGCACATAGAGGCAGAAGCCCACGCCCGTCGGCAGATCGACGCGCCGCCCGCCGTTGACCGCGCGGCAGGCGGCGTCCACCTCCGCGAGGCCGCGGCCCCAGGCGATCTGCGGCCCGGTGACGGACGGGTAGGAGCAGATCGTCGCGTTGTTGGAGAACGGCGTGACGCTGCCGATGCGCGCCGAGGCATGGGCGTGGCCGGCGAGCCGGTCGAGCCAGCCGAGCGGCACCGCCGTGTCGCTGTTCAGCAGCGCCACGTCATGGCCGCCCGCCGCCTCCATCCCCTGATTGGCGGCGGCGACGAAGCCGCGCGCGACGGGGTTGCGCAGCAGCCGGATGCGCCCCTCGGCGGCGAGGCCGTCGAGCAGGTCGCGCGTCGCCGCCTCGGTGCTCGCGTCGTCGATGACGATCACCTCGCCGGGCGGGCGCGCCGCGTCGTCGAGCACGCTCGCGAGGCAGCGGCGCGTGG
>NZ_BANB01000058.1 GCF_000964365.1 Acidisphaera rubrifaciens HS-AP3
CACCGCCGCCGCCGATCCCGCCGCCGCCGCCGCCGCGATCGTGGGAGAGCTCGATGCCAGCAGCCGCGCCGGATGAGCCTCCGCCCGGGGATGACCCGCCGAACCCCGCCCTGCCGCGGCGCGGACGGCGCACCACGCGCATCAAGATCTGCGGCCTGAACGACGAGGCGTCCGTCGATGCCGTCGCCGCCGGGCGGGCCGACTATGCCGGGTTCGTCTTCTTCCCGCCCTCGCCGCGCGTTGTCTCGGCCGAGTATGCGGCGGACCTCGCCGCCCGGCTGCCGGCCGGCATCCACCGTGTCGGCCTGTTCGTGGCGCCGAGCCAGGCGCATGTCGCGGCGGTGCTGCGCGCCGTGCATCTCGACGTGCTCCAGCTCTACAGCGCCGCCGGGCCGGCCGATCGCTGGCGCGCCTGGTTCGGCGCCGAGATCTGGACCGCGCACGGCATCGCGCGCGCCGACGACCTGCCGGACGACGCCGACGGCGCGGACGCGCTGGTGATCGAGGCGAAGCCGCCGCCGGATGCGACGCGGCCGGGCGGCAATGCCCTGCGCTTCGACTGGACCCTGCTGCCGGGCTGGCGGGCGCCCGCGCCGTGGCTGCTGGCGGGCGGGCTGACGCCGGAGAACGTTGCGGACGGCATCGTGGCGTCCGGCGCACGCGGCGTCGACGTGTCCTCGGGCGTGGAGACCGCCCCGGGGGTCAAGGACCCGGGGCGCATTGCCGCGTTCATCACCCGGGCCCGCGCGGCATTTGCCGCCGGGCAGTAGCCACGGGACGGGAGACGCCGATGTTCGACGCGCTGCGCAACTGGATGGCGGTGCGCGCGGAGCTGCGCGCCGAACGCGCGCGGCGCGCGATGCGCGAGGTGACCGACGGGTATCTGATCGAGGAGAAGCTGGAGGCGGTGTTCCGCTTCCTCCACGCCGGCTATCGCGAGGACGCGGAAGCCGCATTCGACGCGCTGGACGCGGCCTATCCGGGCATGATGGTCGGCAACCCGGGCGCGGTGCATGCCTTGCTGCAGCTCGGCCGGATCGACGCGGCGGAGGAACTGGTCGCGCGCAGCCAGCGCCGCTTTCCCGACGACCGGCGCTTCGCCGAGCTGTACGGCGCCGTCGGCGATCACCGGTCCGACCTGCAGGAGCGGCTGCGTCGCTGGCGGGCCTTTCGCCGACGCTATCCCGCCTATGCCAACTCGTTCATTCACGAGGCGCATGCGCTGGAGGCGGTCGGCGACCCGGCGGCGGCCGAGGCGGTGCTGGCGCAGGGCGTGCGCACCGTGCCGGAAGAGGTGCGGATCGCCATCGAATACGCCCAGCGCGCCGACCGGCGGGAGGATTGGGCCGCGTCGCTGGAGCGCTGGACGGCGGTGCGCGACCTTCATGACTATCACCTGGCCCCGGTGATGATGGCCCGCGCGCTGGAGGCGATGGGCCGCCCGGCGGATGCGGCGGCGACGCTGGTGGACGGGCGGCAGCGGCAGCCGACCGAATGCGAGATCGTCGAGGAACAGGCGCGGCTGGCGGAGCGGCAGGGCGATCTGGCGGCGGCGGGCGGCTTCTGGCGCGAGGTGGTGCGCGACTTTCCGCACCGCGCCCATGCCTATGTCGAGGGTACGCGGACGCTGATCGCGGCGGGCGACGTGCCGGGGGCGGAGGCGCTGCTGGCCGCGGCGATCGGCCGCACGCCCGGCGACCAGGGGCTGCTGGCGCAGTATGCCGACCTCGCCACCACCCGCGCCGAGTGGGAGGCGGCGGCGCTGCGCTGGGGCGCTGTGCGGGCGGTCGCGCCGGACGATTCGCTGGCGATCGTGCGCGAGGCGCAGGCGCTGCACCTGCTCGGCCGCACCGACGAGGCGCAGGCGCTGGTGGCGGACGCCGCCGCGCGGATGCCGGACGATGCGATGATCGCGCAGGCGGTTTCGGTCCTGGCGGCGGCTCGGGCGGCGGGCTGACGGGAAGCGGCCGCGCGGAGCGACGGCGCATCGCCGTCATACGGTTACTTTACATAACGATACGGCAAAATCACGACCGTCCGGCGAGAGGCAGAGCGCCGCACCGGTCCGGCGTTGAAAGTCCGGCCCATACGGTTTCATTTTAATTGACACCGGACCGGTTCCGAATCGTATATGGGCTGGCAGCCAACGCGCGACGCTTCGGAGAATGCAGCATGTCCGACACGCACCTCGCCCCGCCGACGATCGCCCTGCCTGGCAATTTCCGTTTCGATCAGGTGCCCAGCATGCCCCCGGCAGCCGGGCGGATGATCGAGGCGTTGACCTCGGCCCCGTCGCTCGGGCCGCTCGCGGCCTTTACAGGCACGTTCAGCGGGACCGGCTTCAACATGATCTTCCGTCCGCAGAGCACGTCGACGCCCACCGTGCTGCCAAAGCCGGCGCACGGCCCGTCCGACAACATCCTTGAACTGAACCTCACGTCGGAGAGTCTGGCGTTTTCGCCCAGTCTGGGCAGCGTGCCCAATCGCGGCATGGTCCAGGGCGACATCTTCCTCAACGGCGTTCCCTACTTCCAGACCATTTCGGATGTTACCAACGGGACGCCGATCGGCGTCCACGCCGAGCCTGGCCTTTGGATGTCGGTGCCGACGACGGGTGACCCAACCGAGCCTGCGACGGTGGTGCGCATGGCATCGATCCCGCACGGAACAACGATCTGCCTCCAGGGCACCGCCCTCGGGCCGATCGCCGGTCCGCCGACGATCGCGCCGGTCGATCCCACCCCGTTCTTCGACGCAACGAGGGCGCCGTTCCGCTTTCCCAGTCAGACGGCGGCCGACAACGCCACGTTCCGCATCCCGCAGGATCTCGCTCCCTTCATCGCGGCGGGGACCATCACGCAGCAGATCCTGGACGATCCCAACACGATCCTGCGCAGCCACATCAGCGGCCAGAAGATCGTGCAGACGACCGTGATCGAGGTCGCCAGCGCGCCGGAGACGCCGGCCGGCCCGCTCGCCGTTCCCGCGATCGGCGGCGGCACGGACAGCATCGCGTTCCTGACGGGCAATGCCGGCCAGCCCAACGCCGCCGTGCCCGTCCAGCAGCCGGGCCCCTCGAACCGGACGCTGCCCGGCGTCAAGGCCATCTTCTGGATCGAAACGGTCGAGCACACGATCCTCGTGCCGATCTTCACGCCGGGGCAGGAGCCGCTGCATGTCCAGGCGGCCCCGCATCCGGTGACGGGTCAGCCGGGGCCGATTTTCGTCCTGCATCCGCCGATCCCGATCCCGGTGCCGCGCCCGATCACCGTGCGCTCGACGCAGATACAGTACTCGCAGGTCGTGCTGTTGAACTTCAACGGCCTGTCGTGGCCGCATGTCTCCGTCGCGACCCTGACGCCGTCGTCGCCGGTCACGGTGCCGCCATCGGTCTGGGAGAAGCTGCCGACACCCTAGCGAGCGCGGCGTCCCGCGCGCGTATCGAGGACGGGTCCGACGTGATCGAACCCAACGCCGCCCGGTGCGCCCATGTCGGCGCGGCGCCGCGCGGTCACCTCACGGCGGCCCGGGCGGCGGGCTGAACGACTGGCAGCATGGCCGTCCCGGCGCGGCTGGCCTTATCCTTGACGTCGCAACGAGTCGCGGCGGGACAGAATGACGAACCCCATGCTCGGCCACGCTGGCATGCAGCCGGCGGACAGGGCGCGACGCACGATGCGCATCGCGCTTGGGCTTGGGCGGCATCAGCCCCTGATCTGGCTACCGGAGGCGCTGTTGATCGCAGTGCCGATCCTGGTGCACGGCCTGACCCTGTGCGGGCTGTTGTCCGAGAACCCGCTCTGGCTGTCCACAGGCCTAGGCAAGGGATGGCGGTCGCTCGGGCTGATCGGCGGGCTTCCAGGGTGGATCGACGGCAACGCGGGCGTCACGGTACAGGCGCTCGGGCGGCTGGCCATGCGGGACTGGGCGCACGGGACGATACCCTGGTGGAACCCCTATTCCGGCATCGGCCTGCCGCTTGCCGGCGAGATGCAGCCGGCTGCCTTCTTTCCGCCGTCGGTGCTGCTGGCACTGCCGTCCGGCGTCGTCCTGCTGCGAATCTTTCTGCAAATCGTCGCCGGGCTTGCCACCTGGGCGCTGCTGCGCGGCCTCGGTCTTTCCGTCCTGGCGTCGGTGACCGGTGGCGTGCTGTTCGAACTCAACGGCACGTTCGCGTGGGTTCAGGATTCGGCGATGCTGCCGGTCGCGTTTCTCCCGCTGATGCTGCTCGGCGTGGAGCAAAGTCGCGTGGCGGCCACGCAAGGAGTCCGGCGCGGCGGCTGGCGGCTACTCGGCGCGGCCATCGCGCTGTCGATCCTCGCGGGGTTTCCCGAACGCACCTATCTCGATGGGCTGCTGGTAGGTGCCTGGAGTTTGCTGCGTCTCTGGCAGTCGCGCGGTTGCCGTGGGGTGCTGGCGCTCCGGCTGGCGAAGGCGGTGACCTTTGCGCTCGCTCTGTGTGCGCCGCTGATACTGGCGTTCCTGCTTTTCTTCGGCCAATCCACCGTTGGTCTGCGTGATTTGAGCCATGAGACGCTGTTGCCGGCCAACTGGCTGATGCTGCTGGCGCCTTATGCCTGCGGGCCGATTTTCTTTGGCGATCGATGGGAGCTTTGGTACGCGATCGGCGGCTATATCGGGACGCCCGTGGTGTTGCTGGCATTCGCTGGCACGTTCGGGCGTGCGGAGCGGGCGCTGCGCCTGCTCCTGGCTGCATCGGCCATACTCGTCCTGAGCAAGTGTGGCGGGATGCCGGTGCTCACTGCCGCGTGGAATGCGATACCGATGATCCGGCACGCGCATTTCTGTGTCTATACCAGCGATACCTATGCGTTCTGCGCCATCGTGCTGGCCAGTTTCGCACTGGACGAACTGCGGGCGCGTGCCCCGACGCGTCTGCTATGGGCGGCGTTTCTGAGCGGATCAGCGATCGTCGCTGCGATCGCGTGCGGTTGGACGACATTGCAGGCGCTGAGTACCGTTCCAGGTGGCAGGCTTTGGCTGATCGGTGCTCTGGCTTGGTCGGTCCTCATCACCGGCGCGATCACTGGGCTGGCGCTCGTCGGTCGCCGCAGGCTGGTGGCGTGTCTGCTTTGCGCCGATGCGGTGGTGCAATCTGGGCTGCCGCTTCTGGCGGGCACACCGCCTTCCGCCCAGCGACTCGACCTCGCGGCCGTTGGATATCTCCAGGCTCATTTGGGACTGCAACGCTTCTACACGCTGGGACCGATCCCCCCGAATTACGGTGCCTATTGGGGCATCGCGCAAATCAACCACAATTACGCGCCGGCGCCCAAGCTATGGACGGCCCACATTCGCTCGCGGTTGGATCCTACTGTCGATGACGTGACGTTCGATGGCTCGTGGCCGCTACCTGCGGAAGGGCACCCGAGCCATGCTGATTATCTGCTGCGTAACGAGGCCGCATTCGAGACTCTCGCCGTCCGCTACGTGGCCGCATACGCTGGCTCGCATCCTTTCACCTCGCTGTCAGCGGGGTATCGGCATGCGAAGGCGGAGGAGCCGGTCCCGCTTCTACCCGCCTCACAGGTCGAGCTTCGGCCGGCGCCGCTCGAGAAAGCCTTGCGGGCGGGGCGCCTCGCGCTCCGCTTCGGAACTTATTTAGGCGCGAGTCGCGGCGCAGTGCGGGCGCGTCTCTGTGCCGGCGAGGTCTGCGCGGATGCGACGGCGGACCTCGGCACGGCGCGCGACAACCAGTGGCTCGAGATGCCGCTGTCCCAACCTATCGCGGTCATTGCCGGCCAGCCGCTTCGGCTGACGCTGGTGCATCCGGACGGAACGCCCGTCGCGATCTGGTCGTGGTGCTGCCGGGCCGGTTCGGGGCACCAGTTCCAGCCTGATTTCGGTCTTCTGCCGGCAGACGCCCCATCCCTGGTGTTTTCCAGCGAGCGGGTGGACCTCTATGAGTTGCCCCATCCGGCACCCTATGCCAGTGCGCGGGGCTGCGCGTTGCGCGCGGTGGCGCGGACCGATTTCGTGGCCGAGTGTACGATCGCCTCGCGACTGCTGCGGCGCGAGCTTTTCTCTCCGGGGTGGCGGGCCAACGTCAATGGCGTCGCCGCGACCATCGGCGCGGACGACATATTTCAGTCGGTGCCGCTTCCGGCCGGACGGTCGGAGATACGGTTCAGCTACGCGCCGCCGGGCTCGACGCCAGCCGGCAT
>NZ_BANB01000057.1 GCF_000964365.1 Acidisphaera rubrifaciens HS-AP3
CGGCAAGCGGCGGCACGGCGGCCAGTGCGGCGAGGCCGCGGGCCACGAGGGCGATGTCGCCGGCGAGCGCGCCGACGGGGATCTGGGTCGGCGCCGCGCAGCGGGCGGCGGCCAGGACGCAGGCCGCCACCGTGGCGCTGCCCAGGAAGCTGCGGCGGCGCATCACTTCGGCGCCTTCGCGTTGGTCGCGTTGCGGTAGTTGTGCGCGAGCAGGTTGATCACCGCCCACACGCGGCCATAGGCGCTGTCGGCCTTCGCCGGCACGGGCAGCACCGGCATGATCGCCGCGCAGACGCCGAACGCGGCCAGAACGTACGGCAGGTAGGGCAGCAATACGGGCACGTCGCCCGCGAGCGCGGCGAGGTTCATCGTCGGTCCTTTCAGGATGAGAGCCGGCGCAGGCGCGCGCCGTATGTGCGATCGGTCCGGTGCGTCCCGTGGACGGGGAGACCGGGCCCGGCCGGATGGGCGATCGAATGCGCCGGCGGCCGTTGACATCAGTGATAGGACGGCGCGCGGGACCTAGGCAAACAAAACAAGAACAAAATGCCAGGGTCCGGCGGCCCGCCGGGGCTGGATCGGGCGGGGCCGCTGCGGCATCAGTTCAGGGCGAGGTCAGGATGGCGTGGGGATCGGCGGCAGCGCCGGCGTGACCCGGGTTCGGCCGGCCCGCAAAGCTGTGAAAGGTGTTCTCCATTGGATCGCATCACCGCGATGAACGTGTTCGTGGAGGTCGCCGAACGCGGCAGCCTGAGTGCGGCCGCGGATGCGCTCGACCTGTCGCGCGCCATGGTCTCGCGATCCCTGTCGGCGCTCGAGGAGTGGCTCGGCGCGCGATTGCTCCATCGAACCACGCGCCGCATCAGCCTCACATCCGCCGGCGAACAGGCGCTCGTGCGCTGCCGGGAGCTGCTGCTCATGACGGACGGGCTGCGTGAGTCGCTCGCCGATCGCGTCAATCCGGCGGGCCATGTCCGGATTACGTGCAGCCCGTCATTCGCACAGTGCTTTCTGGCGGTGGCGGTTGCCGAGTTCGTCAGCCGTTATCCCCACATCTCCGTCGGTATGCTGACGGACGACAGGACCATCGACCTCGTCGAGGACCGGATCGACCTGGCGATCCGCATGTCGCAGCGCCTTGATCCCAATCTGATCGCACGCAAGCTGTCCGTGTGCCGCTCCGTGCTGTGTGCGTCGCCCGCCTATCTCGCGAGGCGGCCGGCGCCGGGCCGCCCCGAAGATCTCAAGGGCCACGATTGCCTCGCCCATCATTTCGTTGCGAAGGATGTCTGGATGCTGAAGGCCGGCACCGGGACGCAGGCCGTCGAGGTCGCCGGCCGCATTTGTGCGAACGAGGCAAGCGTCCTGATGAGCGCCGTACTCGCCGGCGCGGGGATTGCCTTGCTCCCAACCTACCTTGTTCGACCGCATCTCGGGGCGGGGACGCTGATCGAGGTGCTGCCCGATTACCCGCCGGAGGCGATGGGTATTTACGGCGTTTACGTCTCGCGCAGGCAGATGCCGAAGGCGGTCCGCGCTTTCCTGGATTTTCTGGCAACGCGGCTCGCGGGTACCCCTGTCTGGGATACCTGAACGCGGGCCGTCCGCCATTTGCGACGATCCTGCAAAAGACTGATTCAAATCGGGCGGCCTTTGGAACGTGCCGCGACCCCCATCTCCGGGTCGCGTCCGGTTCACTCCAGCCAAGGGTTCGCAATGCTCCGACATCTCGTAATGGCCGCGGCCATGGCCTTCATCGCAGGCCATGCGCAGGCCTCCAGCCTGACGCTCGACGTCTATAATCCGGGGGAGAAGTCCATCTTTCCTGTCTCCTCGGAGATTGTCAGCGGCGATCACGACGCGGTGCTGATCGATGCGCAATTCCAGCGCAACGATGCCGAAGCCGTCGTCGCCCGGATCAAGGCAAGCGGCAAGACTCTCACCACCGTCTATGTCAGCCACAGCGATCCCGACTACTATTTCGGCCTCGACGTGGTGCAGGCCGCGTTCCCGCACGCACGCATCGTTGCCAGCGCGCCGACGGTTGCGGCGATCAAGACGCTGATGCAGCGCAAGCTCGCTTATTGGGGACCCTTGCTCAAGGACAATGCGCCGAGGCGGCTGGTCCTCCCGGAGGTCCTTCACGGCACCCGCATCATGCTCGAAGGCCATGCGATCGATATCGTGGGGCTGGACGGGCCGACCCCGGGACGCAGCTACGTCTACATTCCCTCGCTGAGGACGGTGGTCGGCGGGGCCGTGGTCTTCAGCGGCACCCATGTCTGGGTCGCTGACACGCCGACCGCGTCGGCGCGCGAGCAATGGCGGGCGACGCTGCGCACGATCGAGGCGCTCAGGCCCGCACGCGTCGTCCCCGGCCACTTCCTGGGCGCGGCGCCGGACGGGCTGGGAGCGGTGCGGTTCACGGACCGCTATCTTGCCGCGTTAGAGAGGGCGGCGGCCGACACCAGGACCTCGGCGGATCTGATCGCGGCGATGGAGCGGGCCTATCCGCGCCTGCCAGAGCGGACCTGGCTCGAACTCGGCGCGAAGGTGGTAAAAGGCGACATGAGGTGGCCGCAATAGGCACCGCCGCGGCACCGTCTGTCAGCCGGGCAGCCGGTCCGGCTGGCTGGCGGGGCGGGAGGCTGGAGCGGGTGAGGGGAATCGAACCCCCGTAGCCAGCTTGGGAAGCTGGAGCTCTACCATTGAGCTACACCCGCGCGGCCGGAACCATAAGAGGCCGGCCTTGACGCTGCAATCCGCCTGACGCTACCTCCCGACCCTCGATCCTCGTGATTTGTCCGGCCGGATTGCGGCGAGGTTAAACAAGCGCGCTAAAGAGGCCAGCGGAGGACGTCTATCCGCTGCTCCGAACGGTCGGCCCGGTTGACTGAGGGGCCCGCAGACATGACCGATCCCACCCGCACCTATCGTCCGGCCACGCTTCTCGTGCATGGCGGGACCACGCGCAGCCAGCATGGCGAGACGGCGGAGGCGCTCTTTCTGACCTCCGGCTTCGTTTATGACAGCGCGGAACAGGCCGAGGCGACGTTCGCCAACACCGTCCAGCATTACCAGTATTCCCGCTTCGGCAACCCGACCGTCGCCATGCTGGAGGAGCGGCTCGCCCTGCTGGAGGGCGCGGAGGCGTGCCGCGCGACCGCCACGGGCATGGCCGCCGTCCATGCCGCGCTGTTGTCGCATCTGAAGGCGGGCGATCGGGTCGTCGCCTCGCGCGCGCTGTTCGGCTCCTGCCACTGGATCGTCTCCACCCTCCTGCCGCGCTACGGGATCGAGACGGTCTTCGTGGACGGGGCTGATCTTGGTGCCTGGCGCGCGGCGCTGGCGCGTCCGGCGCAGCTCGTGCTGCTGGAGACGCCGTCCAACCCGATGCTCGACATGGTCGATCTCGCGGCCGTGGCGGACCTGGCCCATGCCGCCGGGGCGATCGTGGTGGTGGACAACGTGTTCGCGACACCGCTGTTGCAGAAGCCGTTGGAAATGGGCGCTGACGTGGTGGTGTATTCCTGCACCAAGCACATCGACGGGCAGGGACGGGTGCTCGGCGGCGCCGTGCTGGGCCGTGCTGCCTGGGTCGACGCGACGTTGCAGCCTTTCCTGCGCAACACCGGTCCGGCCCTGTCGCCGTTCAATGCGTGGCTGCTGCTGAAGGGGCTGGAGACGCTGGCGCTGCGCGTCGATGCGGCTTCGCGCGGCGCGGCGGCGGTGGCCGATTTCCTGGCCGGGCGGGCGGAGGTGCGGCGGACGCTCTATCCGCTGCGCGACGACCATCCGCAGGCGTCGCTGGCGCGACGGCAGATGTCCGGTGGCGGCACGCTCGTCACGTTCGAGGTGGCGGGCGGCAAGGCGGCGGCCTTTGCCCTGATGAACGCGCTGCGCCTGATCGCCGTGTCGAATAACCTCGGCGACAGCAAATCGCTCATCACGCATCCGGCGACGACGACCCATATGCGTATCGGGGCGGAGGAGCGGGCGCGCCTCGGCATCACCGACGGCGTGCTTCGCCTGTCGGTCGGGCTGGAGGATCCCGCCGATCTGATGGATGATCTCAGGCGGGGCCTCGATGCGGCCGGGGGCCTGTCCGTCCCCGACACAGCGGCGGCGGATTAGCGGCTGGACAACGGGACGGCCGTCTTCTTGTATCGGTTAGTCGAGGGGTTACGCGGGTACGGCATGGCCGACAGGCAAGGGAGCGAGCGGCGGGGTATGGCCGGCGCGGGCGGTTCGTCCGGTTCCGCCGCCGGCAGCTATGCGGCCGAGACGCGCCATATCCGCGTGAGCGTGCGGGCTTTCTACCTGGAGGACCAGTCCCAGCCGGACGAGGGGCATTACGTCTGGGCCTATCAGGTACGCATCGAAAACCGAGGACGCGAACCGGTGCAGCTTTTGCGCCGCACCTGGCACATCACGGATGCAAACGGCCGCACACAGAATGTGCACGGCGCCGGCGTCGTCGGGCAGCAGCCTATTCTGGAGGCGGGAGAGAGCTTCGAATACACGTCCGGCACACCGCTCGACACACCCTCCGGGTTCATGGTCGGCGTCTATCACATGGTCGTGCCCGACTCGGGGGAGGCGTTCGACGTCGCCATACCGGCCTTCAGCCTCGACAGCCCGCACCAGGGCGGCCGCGTCCACTGACCGGGTCGCGGCGGCTGCGCACCGCGTCCGGCCACGCTGGCGGCTTGCCCGTTGGGGCGCATGCCCCATATCGCGGGTCTGAATGGTTTTCGAGGATACGCACGTGAACATCGTCACGCCCGCTCCCCATCGTCTGGCTGAACCCACGGATGGGCGTCCGACGCGCGAACAGGCGGAGGAGGCCGTGCGGACCCTGTTGCGCTGGGCCGGCGACGATCCGTCGCGCGAGGGATTGCTGGATACCCCGGCGCGCGTGGTCCGCTCCTATGACGAGTTCTTCGCCGGCTATTCGGTCGATCCGGTGCGCCTGCTCGAGACGACGTTCGAGGAGGTGGAGGGTTACGACGAGATCGTGCTGCTGCGCGACATCCGCCTGGAGAGCCATTGCGAGCATCACATGGTGCCCATCATCGGCCGGGCACATGTCGCGTATCTGCCGCAGTCGCGCGTCGTCGGCATCAGCAAGCTCGCCCGCGTCGTCGAAGCCTATGCCAAGCGCCTGCAGATCCAGGAGAAGCTGACGGCGCAGATCGCCAATACGATCAACGAGGTCTTGCAGCCGCGCGGCACGGCGGTGATCATCGAGGGCAACCACCAGTGCATGAGCACGCGCGGCGTCCACAAGCCCGGGGCGCTGCTGGTGACGAGCCGCATGCTGGGCGCCTTCCGCGACAATCCGGACACGCGGCGGGAATTGCTGTCGATGGTCAACAAGCCGATGTCCGGACCACGAGAGGACTGACACGCCATGCCGCAGCCGGATCACATCTCCGCCCTGGGCGTTCCGGATCCGGCGAGCCTGGATGACGATCTTCAGGTCATCTGGAACAAATGCATCGATAAGCTCGGTTTCGTGCCGAACGTGCTGGCGGCCTACAGCCTGAAGCCGCAGCGCCTGCGTCATTTCATGCAGATGTATAATGAAATCATGCTGGCGCCGTCCGGCCTGTCGAAGCTGGAGCGGGAGATGGTGGCGGTCGTCGTGTCGTCCGCCAATCGCTGTTACTACTGCCTCGTGGCCCATGGTGCCGCCGTGCGGCAGCTGTCCGGCGATCCGGAACTGGGCGAGATGATGGCGCTCAACTGGCGCGTGGCGCGGCTTGATCACCGGCAGCGGACGATGCTGGAGTTCGCCTGGAAGCTGACGACGACGCCGCATCTGGTCGATGACGCGGACCGGCAGGGGCTGGCCGACGCCGGACTGAGCCGCGAGGACATATTCGACCTCGCGGAGACGGCCGCGTTCTTCAACCTGTCGAACCGGATGGCCTCGGCCACCGACATGATGCCGAACCGCGAATACCACGGCGCGTACCGGGGCTGACGGCAGGCAGCGCCACGCCTGCCTCAGTCAAGGCCGGCGAGTGCCCGCCAGTCGGCCTCGGTCAGCGTCGCTACCCCAAGCTCTGCCGCGCGCTTGGCTTTCGATCCGGCATCGGCGCCGACCACCACGTAATCCGTCTTGCGCGACACGCTGTCGGTGACCGTGGCGCCGAGCGCCTCGGCGCGCGCCTTGGCCTCCGGCCTTGTCATCGTCTCCATCGTACCGGTGAACACGATCGTCTTGCCGGCAAGCGCGCTGTCCGCCGTCGCCGGGCCGGCGACATCGGTGATGGTGATCTCGCGGGCGAGCTCGTCGAGCAGGGCGCGGTTATGGCCCTCGGCGAAGAAGTCGGCGAGTTCGGTCGCGATCGCCTCGCCGATGCCGACGATGCTGCCGACCTCGAGCCGGGCATCGGACCCGATCACCGTCGCCGCCTCCATCTGCGCGCGCCAGTTGGCGTAGCTGACGAAGTGGCGCGCCAGCAGCCGCGCGTTCTGCTCGCCGATGCGGCGGATGCCGAGGGCGTAGATGAAGCGGTCGAGCGGCACCGTCCGCCGCGCCTCGATCGCGCGGGCCAGGTTGCGGGCGGAGGTGACACCCCAGCCCTCTCGCCGCGCGATCTCCGCCTCGCGCGCCGGCAGGCGGAACAGGTCGGCGGGACTGCTGAGCCAGCCTTCGTCGTAGAATTCGCGGATCGTCTTGTCGCCGAGGCCATCGATGTCGAGCGCGCCGCGGGAGACGAAGTGGCTCAGCCGCTCCACCCGTTGCGCCGGGCAGATCAGGCCGCCGGTGCAGCGGCGCACCACCTCGCCGGGCGGGCGCAGCGCGAGGCTGCCGCAGGCCGGGCAGGTTTCGGGCGGCACCCAGGGCCGCGCGTCGGGCGGACTGTCGACGACGCCCAGGATCTGCGGGATCACGTCCCCGGCGCGCTGCAGGCGCACGGTATCGCCGATGCGCACGCCGAGGCGGGTGATCTCGTCCTCGTTGTGCAGGGTGGCGCGGGCGACCAGCACTCCCCCGACATTGACCGGCTGCAACTCCGCGACCGGCGTCAGCGCCCCGGTACGCCCGACCTGCACCCGGATATCGAGCAGCTTCGTGACCGCCTGTTCGGCCGGGAACTTCCAGGCGATGGCCCAGCGGGGCGCCCGTCCCACGAAGCCGAGCCGTCGCTGCAGGGCGAGATCGTCGATCTTGTACACCACGCCGTCGATGTCGTAGCCGAGCCCGGCGCGGGCGGCGGCGATGCGCGCCTGGAATGCCGCCGCGTCCTCCTGTGTCGGCAGGACTTCCGACAGCGGGTTGACCGCGAAGCCCCACGCGCGGAGCCGGTCGAGAAAGGCCGCATGGGTCGGCGCCACGGCCTCGCTCGCCTCACCCATGGCATAGGCGAACAGCGACAAGGGCCGGGCGGCGGTCACGCCTGGGTCGATCTGGCGCAGGCTGCCAGCGGCCGCGTTGCGCGGATTGGCGAACAGGCGCTGCCCGGCCGCCTCCTGCGCTGCGTTCAGGGCCAGGAAGTCGGCCTTGGTCATGTAGACCTCGCCGCGTATCTCGATCACCGCCGGGTGGCGGCCGTGCAGGCGGGCGGGCACGGTCGCGATGGTGCGGAGATTGGCGGTGACTTCCTCCCCCTCCATGCCGTCGCCACGGGTGGCGCCGTGCACCAGCCGGCCGTCCTCGTACAGCAGGTTGATCGACAGGCCGTCGATCTTCGGCTCGCCGACAAAGCGGATCGGGGCCCCCGCCTCGAGCCCGAGGAAGCGGCGCGCGCGGGCGCAGAACTCGGCGAAATCCGCCTCGGCGAAGGCGTTGTCCAGCGACAGCATCGGCACGCGGTGGCGCAGCTTGGCAAAGCCGGCGGCGGGGGCGGCACCCACCTGGCGGGAGGGGCTGTCGGCGCGTATCAGCTCCGGAAACCGGGCCTCGATCGCCTCGTTGCGCCGGCGCAGGGCGTCGAAGGCGGCGTCCGTGATCTCGGGCGCGTCATGCTGGTGATAGGCGGCGTTGTGCCGCGCGATTTCGGCGGCGAGATGTTCGAGCTCCGCCGCCGCCTCCTCGGCCGTGAGCGACTCGACCGGCTTCATGCGGCGGTGCCCAGCAGCACGTCGGCGGCGGCGCGCGCCGCGTCGGTCACGGTTTCGCCGGCCAGCATGCGGGCGATCTCCTCCCGTCGCGCGGTCTCGCCCAGCGCCGCGACGTCCGTCGTCGTGCGGTCGCGGGCCGCGTGCTTGGCGACGCGCAGATGCACGCGACCGCGCGCGGCGACCTGCGGGCTGTGAGTGACGACGAGAATCTGGACCGTCGCCGCGACGCGCGCGAGACGTTCGCCGACGGCCGCGGCCGTGGCCCCGCCCACGCCGCTATCCACCTCGTCGAACACCAGGGTCGGCACGGTGCCGTCGGCGGCCAGCACCACCTTCAGCGCCAGCATCAGCCGCGACAGCTCCCCGCCGGAGACGACGCGGGCGAGCGGACCCGGCGTCTGGCCCGGATTGGTGGCGATGAGGAACCGGACCGCGTCCGTGCCCTGCGGTCCCCATGCCGCTTCCGGCAGGGGGGCCACCTCCACGCTGAAACGCGCCCGATCGAGGCGAAGCGGCGGCAATTCCGCCGCTACCGCCCGCTCCAGCCGAGCCCGCGCCTTGCCGC
>NZ_BANB01000056.1 GCF_000964365.1 Acidisphaera rubrifaciens HS-AP3
GAGCAACGCCGGGCGGGACGCGGCGTCGCGCGCCGTGCTCGGGATACGGCCGAGCCCGACCGACAGCGCCATGGCCGCCGGGCGCAGCTGCGCCCAGACGGCGCGCCCGCGCCAGCGGAAGCCACAGGCGGCGGTGTCCGAGGCGAGCGCGATGGCGCCGCTGGCGTCCACGGCGAAGGGGCCGAGCATGAAGGAACCATCGGGCGGCATCGCGTCACCTCGGCCTGCGCTGTGCGTGCCCGGTCTTGCCCGAGTAAAGTGAACCCTGGATAAACCGTCGCCCGGTATTCGCGGCGTGACGCCGCCCGGGCCCGCGCGAACCGCGCGCACCGATCCCCTGTAACAGGACCGACCATGGGCCTTGCCGAGTCTCTGCGCGTCGCCTTTCCGGGGCCGCATCCCGCCGGCCGCCCGTTCCTGTTCGCGGCGGCGGTCGTGCTGGTCGTGGGGCTGTTCGTGTCGCACGTGCTTGCCGTGCTGGGCCTCGCGGCGCTGCTGTTCTGCCTGTTCTTCTTCCGCGATCCTGCCCGGGTCGCGCCGCCGCGCGCGGGGGCGGTCGTCGCCCCTGCCGACGGGCGCGTCGTCACGGTGGGGCCGGCGGTGCCGCCCGCCGAACTCGGCCTCGGCGACGCGCCGCTGCCGCGCGTCGGCATTTTCCTGTCCGTGCTCGACGTGCACGTGAACCGCATCCCGGCGGACGGCGTCGTCACCCGCATCGCCTATCGCCACGGCCGTTTCGTCAATGCCAGCCTTGACAAGGCGTCCGACGAGAACGAGCGCAACGCGCTGGCCATCCGCCTGCCGGACGGGCGGATGCTGGCGGTGGTGCAGATCGCCGGCCTGATCGCGCGGCGCATCCTGTGCGACGTGCACGAGGGCGAGGCGGTGCGGACCGGGGCGCGGTTCGGCATCATCCGCTTCGGCAGCCGCACCGATCTGTATCTTCCGGCGGGAACCATGCCGCTGGTCGTGCCGGGACAGCGTATGGTGGGCGGCGAGACGGTGATCGCGGAGCTGACATGATCGAGCGCGAGGAGTCGGAGGGCGGACGGCGGCCGCGGGTCGCCCCCGTCGTGGTCGCCCGGCCGATCCGGCGGCTGCGCCGGATGCGCAGGCGCACCCGGCCGCGCTTTTCCGGACCCTCGTTCAACAGGCTGATCCCCAACCTGATGACGCTGCTCGGCCTGTGCGCCGGGCTCACCTCCATGCGGCTCGCGCTCGAGGGGCGGTTCGGCGCGGCGACCGTCGCGGTGCTGATCGCCGGCTGCATCGACGGGCTGGACGGGCGGCTCGCGCGGCTGCTGAAGGCCACGTCGCGCTTCGGGGCGGAGTTCGACAGCCTCGCCGACTTCCTGTGCTTCGGCGTGGCGCCGGCCTTCATCCTGTATCTCTGGTCGCTGCAGCGCCTCGGCGGCTTCGGGTTCACGCCCTGCATCATTTTCGCCGTCTGCATGGCGCTGCGGCTGGCGCGCTTCAACGCCTCGCTCGGCGGCGACAGCGGCGGCCACGGCGCGCCGGCCTATGCGTGGAACTTCTTCACCGGCGTGCCGGCGCCGGCGGGCGCGCTGCTGGCGCTGTTTCCGCTGTTCGTCGGGCTGGAGGGGCGCGCCATGGGCCTCGACTGGCTGGTGACGGCGGCCCGCTTCCCGCTGCTGCCGGCGGCCATGCTGATCGGCACCGCGATGCTGCTGGTCTCGACCCTGCCGGTCTGGAGCTTCAAGAACTTCAAGGTGCCGGCGGACTACGTGCTGCCGCTGATGCTCGGCGTCGGCACGTTCGCCGCCGTGCTGGTCGCCGATCCCTGGGCGGCGCTGGCGGCGGCCGGGCTGATCTATCTCGGCATGCTGCCGTTCAGCGCGCGCAGCTTCCGCCGCCTGCAGGCCGAGGCGGCGTGGCAGGCGGACGAGACGCAGGCCGGGCTATAGCCGCTCGCCGCGCGGCGTGACGGGAAACAGCGTCACGTTGTCCACGGCGATCGGCGGCGGCAGGCGCAGCGCCTCGCGTATCGCGCCCTCATAGGCGTCGGGCTGGTTCTCCGCCAGGATGCGCGCCGCAGCACCGCCGCGCAGATGCTCCCACAATGCCTCCGACCGCCAGACCCGCAGCACCGCCGCGGCAAAGGCGGCGGGATCGGCGGTGCTGGCGCTCAGCAGGTCGTGCCCGTCCTCCCAGCCGAGCTGGCCGCGGATCAGCTCGCTGGCGACGACCGGCACGCCATAGGACGCCGCCTCGTGGACCTTGTACGGCGCACCGGCGGCGAAGCGGGTCGGCGCGATGAAGACGCGGTGGCCGTCATAGGCGGGGCGCAGATCCGCGACGGTGCCGCGCAGCGTCACGCGCGGATGGTCGGCGAACCGGTCGAGGCTGACGCCCGGCGCGGTGTGCCCGATCACCGTCAGGCGCGTCTCCCACCCAAGTTCCGCCTCGATCAGCGGCAGCACCTCGTCGATGAACCAGCACAGGCTGTCGTAATTGGGGCTGTCCTGCGCGTGCATCGCGCCGACGAACAGCATGCCGTGGCGTTCGGCATAGGGGCGCGGCGTCAGCGACAGGGTGCGGACATGGCCGATCATGGTCACGGGGGCGAGGTCGAGTCCGCGCAGCGTCGCGACCTCCTGCTCCGTCACCGCCACATAGGCGTCGCAGGCACCGGCATTGCGGAACTCCCCGGCGAGCGCGTCGGCAAGGTTGAAATCGGTGTCGCCGTTCAGCGCCGCATGCTCGGCCGCGCGCAGGCTGGCCACCGCCTCGGTGTCGAGCACGACGCGCGGGCGCCGGCGCGCGCCGGCCAGCCAGGGCGCCAGCACCGGCAGCGCGCGGTCGAGGTTGTGCGTGCGCGCGATCCAGACGCAGTCGTAATGGTCCTGCCGCGCGTCGAGGAAGGGGCCGAGGGTGTCGATCGTCTGATCGTGCATCACCTCCACCGTCTCCGGCATGTCGGCATAGACGGCGGCGAGGCTGACGTCGCAGCCGTTGACGGGAAACACCGTCACATGCAGCCCGAGGGCTGCCATCACCCGCAGGATGTCGTTCGCACGGACGAAGCCGGAGCCGAGGCCGCGGACCGGCACCGTATCCTCAATGAACAGCAGGTGCGGCGCCCCGTCGGGCCGTGCGCGCGCCGACGGCAGCAGCGCCGGGTCGCGCGCCGGCCGGCGCGCGAGCAGGGCGGCATGCTTCTCGACGAAGACGCGGCGCGAGCGCGCCATCTGCGCCGCCGCCTCGGCGTCGTCGCTGCTGCCGTATTCGAGGTGATGGACGGCGATCGCTGGGTCATAGACCACGCGCAGGCCCTGCGCCGCGATGCGGACGCAGAGATCAGTGTCCTCGTAATAGGCGGGGGCATAGTCGGGATCGAAGCCCTCGAGGCGCTGCACCACATCGGTGCGCGCCAGCAGGAAGGCGGCGGAACAGAAATCCACGTCGCGCACGAAGTTGGCCTCCGGCGCGAGCGGCGAGGCGTCGCGCAGATAGCCCTCGGTCGCGCCGTCGCCCCAGATGATCGACCCGGCCTCCTGCAGCAGCCCGCCGGCCCGCACGATCTTGCCGCCGACCGCGCCGATGCCGGGATCGTCCGACAGCCGGCGCAGCGCCGCCGCGACCGCGCCCGGCGCCAGCTCGACGTCGTTGTTGAGGAACAGGACATACGGCGCGGTGACGCTGTAGAGCGCGGCGTTGCAGCCGCGCAGATAGCCGATGTTGAGGTCGAAGCGCAGCAGCCGCGCGCCGCTGACGTAGCGGCGCAGATGGCGCGTCTCGTCGGTCGAGCCGCTGTCCACCAGCACCAGCTCGATGTCGCCGGCGAAGTTCTGCCGCAGCGACGCGAGCGCCTGCATCGTCAGCGCGAACTGATCGCGCACGACCATCACGACGCTGAGCACCGCGTCGTCGGCCGGCGAGAAATCCAGCGGGGCGCGGGCCAGCACGGGCAGCAGCAACTCGGCGCGGGCACGAAACAGCGCGCGGGCGCGGGCGTCGTCCGGCAGGCCGGTGGCCGCGACGGCGACGCCCGACAGGCCGCCCGGCTCGCCGATCAGCAGCCAGTGGGCGAAGGCGTCCGGCGCGCGCCCCGCGGCGATATCGGCCGCGACCTGCGGATGCGCCGTCGTGTAGTGGCGCAGGTCGAGGGACGGCGAGGGCTGCCGCAGTTCATCGATCCCGTCGGCCAGGAAATGCGCATAGCCGTTGCGCTGCGCCCCCTGTTCGACCGCCTCGGCGATGTCGGGATGGCGGCGCAGGTAATAGGTCTCGTTGAAGGCGGGCAGGGGATCGAACGCGGTCGGCGTCTCGTTGGCGAGATAGTGGTGCAGCGCCCCGCCGAACGCCCCGCCCGCGATCGCCGCCGCCGCCTGCGGATAGGTGCGGCGGTACCAGTCGGGCCGGAAATAGCGGCTGGTCGGCGGTTCCGCCCCGCCGGCGGCGTCGTCCCAGGTGCCGAGGCGGGCGACGTAGTGCCGCCAGGGCCCCGCGTCTTCCGCCGCCGCGCGGCCGGCGGGATCGAGCGCGGCGAGGTACGTGTCCGCGTCGAACAGCCCGTGCATCGGCCGCCGTTCGACCGCGCCATGCTTGAGGAAGTGGTCGTAGTGGCCGAAGAAATCCCCCTCGACGAGCGCCTCGATCAGCAGGCCCTCCGACAGCCGGCGATAGAGGTCGGCATCGAACAGCCAGTGGCCGGAGCGGTCGAGATAGCCGCCCCGGCAATAGGCGTCGAACCCGGACTCGCAGTCGCCGCGCCGCATCGCCGCCTCGACGTCCGGGTAGCGCAGGCGGTACCACGCCTCGTCGAACCAGCGGTTCGGCGCGTGACCGAGCATCTGGCCCCGGTCGAGGAACCAGCCGAGCAGGTCGGCGGGCGGCGGCCCGATGTCGGCGGCGTAGGTGGCGCGGTACCAGTCCGCGTCGAACATCGCCCAGGCGGCGCGGGGGCCGCCGCGCAGCATCTCCCGCGCCGGGCTGGGGGTGGCCGCCATCCGCTTGGGCGCCGGTCCTACACGCGCCGTTTGACGTGCAGCACGCCCTCGGCGGCAAGCTGCGCGAGGTCGTCGTCGGTGTAGCCATGCGCGCGCAGGATCTCCGCCGCGTGCTCGGCGAAGCGGGGCGGGCGGGCGCGCGCGCCCCCCGGCGTGCGCGACAGCTTGATCGGTGTCCCGATGGCGCGGAACCCGTCGAGGTTGACGATCATCTCGCGATGCGCCGCGTGGGCCGAGGCCGTGACCGCGTCGATCGGCAGCACCGGGCCGGCCGGCACGCCCGCCGCCATCAGCCGGACCGCGATGTCCTCGGCGTCCGTCGCGGCAAAGGCGGCGTCGAGCGCCGCGTCGAGCGCCGCGCGGTTGCGCATGCGCGCGGCGTTGTCGGCGAAGCGCGGGTCCGCCGCCATGTCCTCGCGCCCGAGCACCGCGCACAGCTTGCGGAACTGCCCGTTGTTGCCGCTGGCGATGAAGATGTCGCCGCTGCGTGTCGTGTATTTGCCGTACGGCACCAGGTTCGGATGCGGGTTGCCGGTCGGCACCGGGCGGCGGCCGTCGAGGAAGTAGTTGGCCGCCTGCGGGTGCAGCAGCGCCATGCCGGAATCGTGCAGCGTCATGTCGACGAACTGGCCGCGCCCGGACCGCGCGCGTTCCTGCAGCGCCATCAGCACGCCGGTCGCGGCATAGAGCCCGGTCGCCATGTCCACGATCGCGGTGCCGAGGCGCAGCGGGCCGGTGGACGGGTCGCCGTTGACGCTCATCAGCCCGGTCATGGCCTGCAGGATCGCGTCATAGCCGGGCAGGCCGCCGAGCGGCCCGTCGGCGCCGAAGCCGGAGACGCGGCAATGCACGAGGCGCGGGAAGCGCGGCGCCAAATCGGCCTCGTAGCCCAGGCCCCAGCGCTCCATCGTGCCGGTCTTGAAGTTCTCGACCAGCACGTCGGCGTCTTCCAGCAGGCGCAGCAGCACCGCGCGCCCTTCCGGCCGGCCGAGATCGAGCGCCACCGACTTCTTGTTGCGGTTCACGCCGAGGAAATAGCTGGCGTCGCCGTCGTCGAACGGCGGGCCCCAGTCGCGCGTCTCGTCGCCCTGCGGCGGCTCGACCTTGATCACCTCCGCCCCGTGGTCGGAGAGGATCATCGTGCAATACGGGCCGCCCAGCACCCGGCTGAGATCGATCACCTTCAGCCCCGCCAGGGCGCCCGCGCTGTGCGCCATCCCCGTGCGCGCCGCCCCGGGCGCATCCTGTGTGCTCATGCGCCCAGTCTAACGGCAGAACGGTCGCGCGCCAGATGGGGCGAGACCGTGCCGTCGATGCGAAAGGCGCGGCGCGTTCCGTCAGCCGCTCTCGGCCTCGGCAAACGAAGCGGCGCGGGCCGCGAGCCGGGCGCGCAACCCCGCGACGCGCGGCCCGGCGACGGCGAGCGGGGCATAGCCGTGCGACTCCCAAATCGCTGGCACCGTGCCGGCGGGCGGCTTGCGTGTGGCGGCGTCGGCGCGGATGAACGCCTCGCGGTCGCCGGTGTCGAGGTAGCTCTCCACCGGCAGCCCCTCGGCATACAGCACGCCGTGACGGGCGAGTTCGACGTGGAAATAGTGCACCTCCGTCCGCTCCGCGTCGGGCCGGATGGTGCAGCCGTTGACGAGGTAGCGGACCGGAATGAGCACGTCCTCGTCGAGGATCGCGTGGTCGGGGCTGAGCCACAGGTCGCGGACGGGCAGGTCGGGGCCGAAGGCGCCGGCGGCGACGCGTATCGGGCGCACCGCCTCGGGCTGCGGATGGCTCTCCAGGTCGAAGCGGCGGCCGCCGACCCAGGTGACGGCGCGCGGACCCTCCTGCGTCTCCACCATGTCGCCCGGCCGCAGCGCCTCCACGACGCAGGTCCCGTCCGGGGTGCGCACCCGCGTGCCGGCCAGCAGGCACAGGCACACGATCCGCGTGCCGCCGTCGCCGTCCGGCGCCAGGCCGAGCTGCCCCCGGTAGTCACCCACCAGCCGCAGGCTGCCGACCGGCTGTCCGGCGGCGTTCGACAGGCTGACCGTCGTCACCGCGGGCGCGATCGTCTCGCCCTGGAGGGTGACGGCCGGTGTCACCTCGGCGGTCAGACCGGCGATACCGGCGCAGTAGTCGATCGTGTCGCCCGGCCCGAAGCCGGTGATCTGGCTGCCGACATCGAGGCAAAATCCGGCCGACAGCACCAGCGTCCCGTCCGGGGCCGCGAAATCGATGGTGGTCAGGACATTGGTGGTCGCCGCGGATTCGAGGCCGAGCGTGGCGCCCTGGCCGATCTCGAAGGCGCTCAGCACATTGGCGTCGACCGGGCCATCGATGACGAGCGCCTGATGATCGGCGACACGCACGGTCTCCCCGACGACTAAAACGGCGCCGCCGACGGTCCCGGTCGCCGGCAGGGTGTCCGGCGCCCCGCCCGGCGCTTGGGGCGCGAGGCCGGGCTCCGGCGGGTCGTCGGACGGGAGGGGCGCAAACGGAAGGGACATTGAGGCCTCGTCTGAAATATGAGATCAGACGCAGAAATTATACGGATCGCTGATCCGTCTCAACCGGATTCTCGCGTAACGCGAAACGTGACTTGAATAAATCTACTCGACTCACATCCGGATATGCGCGGCGACGCAGAAAAAAGGCGGCAGGGATGCCCTGCCGCCTGGAGAGGAACGCCACCCCAGAGGGGGCGACGTCGGGAGGGCGTTGCGTCAGGCCGCGCGGGCCTGCGCCTCGTTTCCCGGGGCGATGACCGGCAAGGCGTCCGCGATTGCCGCGAGATGAGACCGGACCCGCTCCACAGCCGGGCCGGAGATGACCACGGGCGCGAAACCCTCGGCCTCCCACTGGCGGAACGTGAAGTCCGCGTGCAGCTGGACCGGCCCCTCGGCATTGGTGAAGGCGCCGCGGCCGCCGGTTTCCAGATAGGTCTCGACCGGCAGGCCGGAGGCATAGATCACGGCATGCTGCGCGAGTTCGACGTGGTAGTAGGTCGGCGCCGGGATGTCGTGGTCCGGCGCGATCGACCGACCGTTCTGCAGGTAGCGGATGGGAACCAGCATGCCGTCCACGAACACCGCGTGGTCGGGGCTGATCAGCACGTCCCGGTTGGGACGGCCGATGCCGAACGCGCCGGCCCGGACGCGGACCGGACGGACCGCTTCGGGGTTCGGATGGCGGTCGAGTTCGACCTGCCGGCGGCCCACCCAGGTGATGCGTCGCGCGCCCTGCGGCGTGAGCACCAGGTCACCCTCGGCCAGGGCCTCCACCGGCCGCTCGCCGGTCGGGGTCGCCACCAGCGTTCCCTCGAGCAGGCAGGACAGCTCGATCACCACGCCGCCGGCGCCGTTCGGGATGGCGGTCAGCATGTTGGCGAAGTTGCCGGTCAGGAACAGCGTTTTGACCGTGTTGCCGGCGCCGTCCACGATCGGCACGGACGTTACGCCGGTGGAATTCGAATACGTCACCGTCCCCAGCCCGGTGGCGGCGCCGGTGTAGTCGATGGCATCGCCGGCGCCGAAGCCGGTGATCGAACTCCCGATATCAAGCGACAGATTGGACGGGACGATCAGTGTACCGCCGCCGGTCTCGAAATTGATCGTGGTGAGGATGCTGGCATCGATCGCCGGGCTCAGCGACAGCGTGCCGCCGTTGCTGATGTTGTAGGTCATCAGCGCCGTGACGCCCGCGAGGCCGTCGATGATCAGTTCGGCATTGTTGGTCACGTTGACGGTGTCGAGCGCGTCGACGGACGCCAGCGTGGCATTGACGATGACCGGATCGGACGGCGGCGTGCCCGAATCGCGGGTGACCGTCGTCGTTCCCAAGACGCCGAGATTCAGTGTGACCGAGCCGGACTGGTCGATCGTGGAGTTCGAGCCGATCGTGACCCCCAGCAGGCTCCCCAGGACACCGGACATCTTCTTGAATCCTCAGATGTTTGAATTACAGATAATCGTCTCATGAAACAAGAACGTCCTTAATCTGTTTGCGATGCGTTAAAAGATCATTCAAAGCCGCCAGTCGGGCAATTTTAATGACATTTCATCAACCGGCGGGATGCGACGCGGCTATCGGCGTGTGCGCGCTGGCCGCGCGCCATCGTGTTGGGTGGGATACGCGTCCGCCGAGCGGGGCGCGGTCAGGCGGCGACGGGCGGCGCGGGCCGGGCCTGTGGCTGTTCGGCGGACTGAAGAGCGACCGCCGCGAGCGTAAGCCGGAGGACGACGGGGCCGGCGCCCGGGCACGGCAGGTGAAGATGTGCCGCCCCGTCGGTCCATCGCACCAGCCGGTCGGCTCCTCCCTCCGCCGGCCACCAACCGGCGCCGAGGCGCGGGCTGTCGAGCGGCACGACCTCGACGCCATCCCCGGCCAGCACCTCCACGCGGCGGACCGCCACGCCGAGCCGGCGGCGATCGTCGATCCAGGGCGTGAGCGTCCACGGCATGGTGGCGCGCGAGGCGATGGTCACCTCGGACAGCCCTGGCGGGAGGGCGAACACGGCCTGTGTCGCGTCGGCATGGATCGGCGGGATGCGCCGGCCGCCCGCCTCGATCCGCAGCGCGGGCGCATCGCAGCGGGGCGCCAGCC
>NZ_BANB01000055.1 GCF_000964365.1 Acidisphaera rubrifaciens HS-AP3
CCCCGCCCGGCCTCGCGAGACCGGCGGCCCGGCCGGGCCGGAGCCGACCCGTTACGGCGACTGGGAGGTGCGCGGCCGCTGCAGCGACTTCTGACGGCCGCCACCCCGCGCCTTGACACAGCCGGGCCTCGTCTGCGATTGCGAGTTATTCGCAATTAGAGCCGGAGGGCAGGATGGCGGAACGGGATGCGGATGGCGGCGGGCGTGACGGCCCGCCGTCCCTGTCGCGGCGGATCGAGCTTCCGACCGGCCTGTCGATGCGGCTGTCCTGCCGTCCGCTCCCGCCGATCCCGGGTGAGGACGCCGGCGCGGATCAGAGCAGCAGCCCGTGCACGTCTCCCAGCACCAGCGCCGCATAGATGCGGGCCAGCACCGGCATCGCCACCAGCCGGATCAGCAGGCACAGGATCCAGGGGCTGAAATCGATCCCGCCCAGATCCGGCAGGATACGCCGGATCGGGCGCAACGCCGGCTCCGTCGCGCGATACAGAAAATCCCCGATCATCCAGACGACCCGGTTGCGCGTGTCGATCACGCCGAAGGACGCCAGCGTCTGGTAAATCGCGGCGATCACCACGATCCAGAAATAGATGTTCAGGACGTAGAACAGGACGTTGAAGAGGATGGTGATCACGGGCTTTCCCTGCTGCGGGGTGGGCGGCGACGGGCGGCGGTGCAGGCGCGGCGGAAGCTAGCCAGCGCGCCGGGGCGCCGCAACTGCCGCCCCGCCGGACGGCACCGCTTCACTTGACTTGAGCCGCGCCGCTGCGCATGTTCCGCCGCCCGCGGGACGGGGCTGTAGCTCAGTTGGGAGAGCGCCTCGTTCGCAATGAGGAGGTCAGGGGTTCGATTCCCCTCAGCTCCACCACCCGCCCGCGCGCCCCGTTCCTTCCGCCCCGCCGCCGACACCCACCGCCTGTCCTTGGGGGCCGATCCGTGGGGCCACCCGGCACGCGGTCGCGCCGGCTCAGAACATGATCCCGACCTGCCCGTAGATGCTGCGCGGCGCCCCCTGATAGCCGAGCACCACCGGCGTGCCGTTGCCGAAATAGGCACCGGCCGAGCCGTATTCGAAGAAGTTGTAGCGGGCGCCGAGGACGTTGAGCACGCTGAGCGACGCGTCGATCGTCATGTCCCGCCCCTCCGCCGTAACCGGAAACTTGGCATCGAGCGACAGGTTCACGGTCTGATAGCCGGCGATCGACGAGCGACTCGGCGCGCCAACCGGGCCGTTGGGTCCGATCGCGGCGGCGTCGTTGTAATAGGCCTGCTGGCCGATGAACTGATACCACGCCGCCGGCGTCACGATGACGCGGTCCAGCGGGATGGCCCGGCTGATCCCCAGATTCAGCGTCGAGGCCGGCACATACGGCACCCGGCGGCCGGAGAAATCGATGCCGCCGGAGGTGTAGGACGTATACTGCGTCGTCTCGACCGCGCCGTTGACGAAGCAATGCACGCCACCCGCTATGTCGGCATCGCCGTAGAAGTTGATCCCGCGCATCTCCGACGTGCCGAGGGCGATCTCCTCGGCGCCGCCGAACAGGGTGGCGGTGATCACCTGCTTTGAAAAGCGCAGGTCGAAGACGTTGGCGCCGGTGTCGATGCCGTCGATCCAGGACAGCGGCGCGACGAAATGGGTCTTGAACCCGGCCTGTGCCTCGCGCGCCTGTTCCAGCTGCGTGCCGGTCGCCGGGACCGCCTGATACAGGCCGCCGCCGCCGCCGACGAGCGGTGTCTGATAGACCTGCGTATAATTGGCATAAAGCGCGAGCCAGGGCCGCACCGCCCAGTTCGCCGCGAGCGACGGCTCCAGCGCGTGATAGCTGTTCGACCCGCCCGCGAATTGGCTCTGGTCCGTTCCCGTGGCGCCCGCGAACTGCGCGTCGGGTCCCATCGCCTGGTTGGAGTAGCTGACGTTGAACTGCACCAGACGCAGCGCCGGCGTGATGTGCAACGTGTCGACAGGGCTGATGTCGTCCTGGACGAACAGCGCGAGGTTGTCCTGGGTGAAGTTGCCGCTGCGATAGGGACCGTTGGGCGTGTACTGGGTGCCGCCATAGGGCGGCAGCGGGTTCCAGAAATCCGCCTTGGTATTGTAGAAGCTGCGCATCACATAGCCGCCCGCCGCCACCGTCTGATACGGCAGCGGCACCGTCACCCAGAGCTTGTCGCCGGTCGTGTGGTTCGTGGGATCGAGGCGTTCGAGCGCGTTCGGCGAGTCTTGCTGATAGTTGTAGATCTTGTCGTGCAGCCGCACCTCGTCGCTGAACCACAGCAGGTTGTGCAGCACGCCGACATCGCCGAGCCGCACGTTCTGGCGGGTATAGACGTCCCACCAGATGTCCTTGTCGTATTTCGACCACGCGGCCTGCGGCAGCGACTGATAGAACCCGCCCTTTTCGCTGTAGAGCGGCCCGGGGACGACATGGCCGGCGGGGTCGTAGCCATAGATCGTGATCGCCGGGTTGGGCGACAGCGGGATGACGTTGGGGCGGTAGGCATCGCCCTCGCCGTAATAGGCGCCGAACGCCACGTCGCCGCCGTCGAAGCTCTTGGTCGTCTTGGCATACAGCGCCTCGTTGTGCCCCGGATTGGCGAAGCCGTCCGGGCCGGTGCGGAAATCGTTGCCGCCGCCGACGCCGCCCGCGATCACGCTCGACCAGCCGTCGATCGTCCCGCTGCGTATGTCGAACACGAGGTTGCGCTGGTCGAAGCTGCCGTACGATCCGGTGATGTCGCCGCCCGACAGGGTCGTCGGCTGGATCGGCGTGAACTCCACCGTGCCGCCGCCGCTGTTGGTCCATCGGTTGACGGCGAGACCGCCGCCATAGGTGACGGTCGTGCTCTGGAACATGCCGAGTTGCGGCAGGGCGGCGGAGGGATAGAGGCCGGTGGATGGGTTGTTCATCGGCACGCCGTCGAGCGTGACCTGCAGCAGCGCGTTGCCGCCATAGCCGCCGGCGCCGGCCCAGCCGTTGGTCGCCCCGTCGAGCGACACGGTGAACTTGGACGAGCCCGTGTTGCCATAGCCGGTGACGTTCGCGCCGGGTGCGAGCGCCAGCGCCTGCGCCGCGCCCGCGACAGGCCCCGCCGCCCCCATCTGCGTGCTGTCGAGCACCCGAACCGTGTCGCCCGAATGCAGCACCTGCTCGGGCGTCGGCGCGGCCGAGGCGCCCGCGGGCGCGCCGGATGAATCGCCGGCGCTGACGGTTCCGATATCGACCGCGCCCCCCTGCGCCAGCCCGGCCGGCACCGCCTGGGCCCGCGCCGGCAGGACGTGCAGCAGTGCTGGGACTGCGGCGAACAGGCAGGACAGAATGCGGCGGTCGCGCATGGATCGCTGACGTCTCGTTGCGGTTCCGGCCGTCGTGGCCGGACGCGCAGACAGCACCATGCGACGCGGGCCGCACGTGACAATGCGCAGACGTTACGCGATGGGAACGGTACTGTTGCCCTCGATATGGCGGAGGGCGCCGCGCGGACGGCGGGCCGCCCGGCGTGTCAGGCGACCGCTACCGTCGGGGAGGACGCGACCCGGCTTACGCGAGGCGTCCGTGACAGTGCTTGTATTTGCGGCCCGAGCCGCAGGGGCACGGGGCGTTGCGCGGCGTCTGGTTCCACGTCGCGGGATCGTTGGGGTCGATCTGGTCGTGCCGTACCGTGCCAGGCGCGTCCAGCTCCGCGACGCCGGCACCGCCGTCCCCCATGCCGCCCGGAGACAGCCCCATCTGCCCCATGCCCGCCGGCGGAAGGCTGGCGAACACCGGTTCCGGATCGGGGTGGAAGGCCATCGTGATCGGCGGCGGCGGCGGCGCGAGGAAATCCGGCTCCGGCCCGCGTTCGGGCATGATCTCGACGCGCGAGAGGGTGGCGACCACGCGCTCCTTCAGCTCGTCAAGCATCGCGTTGAACAGCTCGAACGCTTCCTGCTTGAACTCGTTGAGCGGGTCGCGCTGGCCATAGGCGCGCAGGCCGATGCCCTGCCGCAGATGCTCGAGCGCCAGCAGATGCTCCTTCCACACCGCATCGAGCACCTGTATCACCATGTTGCGCTCGACATAGCGCATCAGCTCCGGCCCGAGATTCGCGGTCCTGGCGGCCATGGCGCTTTCGACGGCCTCGGCGATGCGCTCGCGCATCGCGGTCTCCTCCATGCCCTCCTCGCGGCCCCATTCCTCGATGGGCAGGTCGAGGTTGAACACGCGCTGCACGTCCTCGGCCAGCGGCCCGAGCTCCCATTGCTCGGCGAAGGCCTTTTCCGGGATGCGGCGCGCGACCATCGCCGCGAGCAGCTCCTCGCGCATCGACGCGACCGTCTCCGACAGGTCGGCGGCGTGCATGAACTCGCGCCGCTGCGCATAGACCTCGCGCCGCTGATCGTTCATCACGTCGTCGTATTTCAGCACGTTCTTGCGCGTGTCGAAGTTGCGCGCCTCGACCTTTTTCTGCGCCTTCTCCAGCGCCTTGTTGATCCACGGATGGGTGATCGCCTCGCCTTCCTTGAGGCCGAGTCGGGCGAGCATGCCGCCCATCCGGTCGGAGCCGAAGATGCGCATCAGGTCGTCTTCGAGCGACAGGAAGAAGCGCGAGCGGCCCGGATCGCCCTGCCGGCCGGAACGGCCGCGCAGCTGGTTGTCGATGCGCCGGCTCTCATGCCGCTCGGTGCCGATGACGAACAGGCCGCCGGCGTCCTTCACGCGGTCATGCGCGACCTCGATCTCGGCGCGGATGGCGGCGGCGCGGGCCTCCCGCTCAGCCTCGTCCTGGATGCCCGCCAGCTCGATCTTGAGCCGCATGTCGAGATTGCCGCCGAGTTTGATGTCGGTGCCGCGGCCGGCCATGTTGGTCGCGATCGTCACCGCGCCCGGCGCGCCGGCCTGCGAGATGATCTTGGCTTCCTGCTCGTGGAAGCGTGCGTTGAGCACGGCGTGCGGGATGCCGTGCCGCTTCAGCACGCCGCTGATGGTCTCGCTCTTTTCGATGTTGGTGGTGCCGACCAGCACCGGCTGGCCGCGCCCCCGCGCCTCGTCGATCAGCTTCGCCAGCGCCGCGTATTTCTCCTCGGCCGAGCGATAGACCTCGTCGTCCTCGTCGTTGCGCGCGACCGGGACGTTGGTCGGGATTTCGACGACTTCCAGCTTGTAGATCTCGGCGAACTCGTCGGCCTCGGTCATCGCCGTGCCGGTCATCCCGGCGAGCTTGGGATAGAGGCGGAAATAGTTCTGATAGGTGATGGAGGCGAGCGTCTGGTTCTCCGGCTGGACGGTGACGTGCTCCTTGGCTTCCAGCGCCTGATGCAGCCCCTCGGAATAGCGGCGGCCTTCCATCATGCGGCCGGTGAACTCGTCGATGATGATAACCTGGTCGTTGCGCACGATGTAGTCCACGTCGCGGTGGAACAGCGTGTGGGCGCGCAGGCTCTGCTGGACGTGATGCACGACGGTGACGTTGTGCACGTCGTACAGGCCGCCCTCGTCCATCAGCCCGGCGGCACGCAGCATGTCCTCGATCCGCTCCGACCCGGCCTCCGTCATGTTGACGGTGCGGAACTTCTCGTCCTTTTCATAAGCCGTCTCGTCGCGCACCAGCTCGGCGACGACGGCATCGACGGAGCGATACAGCTCGGAGCTGTCCTCGGCCGGGCCGGAGATGATCAACGGCGTGCGCGCCTCGTCGATGAGGATGCTGTCCACCTCGTCGACGATGCCGTAGGTGAAGTCGCGCTGGACCATGTCCTCCAGCCGGAACTTCATGTTGTCGCGCAGATAGTCGAACCCGAATTCGTTGTTCGTGCCGTAGGTGATGTCGGCCGCGTACGCCTCGCGCCGCTGGTTGTCGTCGAGGCCGTGGACGATGATGCCGGTGCGCATGCCGAGGAAGCCGTACACCTGCCCCATCCACTCCGCGTCGCGGCTGGCGAGGTAGTCGTTGACGGTGACGACATGCACGCCCTTGCCCGGCAGCGCGTTCAGATAAACCGGCAGCGTCGCGACCAACGTCTTGCCCTCGCCGGTCTTCATCTCGGCGATCTTGCCCTCGTGCAGGACCATGCCGCCGATCATCTGCACGTCGAAATGCCGCAGGCCGAGCACGCGCCGGGACGCCTCGCGCACCGTCGCGAAGGCTTCCGGCAACAGCTCGTCCAGGGTCGCGCCGGCGTCGAGCCGGGCGCGGAACTCCGCCGTCTTGCCGCGCAACGCATCGTCGCTGAGCGCGGTCATGGCGGGCTCCAGCGCGTTGATCTGCGGCACGCGGCGTTGGTACGCCTTCAGGCTGCGGTCGTTGGAGGTGCCGAAGATGGCGCGGGCGAGGGTTGCGAACATGAGACCCTTTGGAACAAGCCGATCAGGCGTGGCGGACGGCCGCACGGGGCGGCCCGACAGGCCGCGCCGACGGCTTGATGGCCCGCGGGCTGGACAGGGACGCGCGCCAAGCATATGGCCGCGGACAAACAGGCGTGAGATAGGGCGGCGCAGGGACCGGGTCAAATCCGGTTGCGCCGAATTAAGGGGGCGGCGACCGTGCCGCAGCCCGTGGGGGGATAGAGCGACCGGACCAGCCGCGAAGGCCGCAACCCCGCCGCCCATGGTCCGCCGCACGCCCCAATGCAGGCGCGGACGGCGTCCGGGCGGGTTTCTCCCATGACTGTTCAATGACAAGCCGCCAGTGCCGAGAAGGTGACGAGATGCTGCCAGACAACGGACGCCCCCCCGCTCACGCCCAACACACAGGACCCGCCCGCCGGGCCGGCGTCCCCCGCGTCGCCACGCTGGCGGCGGCGCTGCTGCTCGCTGGTGTCGCCGCCGGCGGGCTCGCGTCCCGCGCGCAGGCC
>NZ_BANB01000054.1 GCF_000964365.1 Acidisphaera rubrifaciens HS-AP3
GCTGGACGAGGCGCCGTGCCAGCTCGCGCTGTTCGCCGAGCCGGACCCGGCGCAGGGCCACGGCCTCGGCCGCGCGACGATGCCGGAGACGGCGGCCTATTCGGCGGTGCTCGCCCTGCACACGCTGTGGCTGGCGGCGCGGGCGGAGGGCGTGGGCCTCGGCTGGGTGTCGATCCTCGATCCCGCCCCGATGGCGGCCACGCTCGACGTGCCGGCGGGCTGGCGCTTCATCGCCTATCTCTGCCTCGGCTGGCCGGCGCGCGAGGATGACGTGCCGGAACTGGAGCGGGCGGGGTGGGAGACGCGGCGGGGCGTGGAGGTGGTGCGGCGGTAGCCGGCCAGCGACGCCGCCGCGAGCGCGTCCTCCCCGATACGCTGTTGCCCGCAATTGTCAGTGCCGTTCGGCATGAGCATTCCAGCAAACGCGCCGTGACAAATAGTCGCGCTGTGTTTTGTTTCCGTTTCGTAGTGAAATCGATCGCCACGCAGGCCTTTTGACGGAACAGCATGACCTTTTGCATCATCGGATCAAGGCAACTTCAAGATCATAAAGCCTGCTTCATCAAACGATATCTGCATTGCCATCGATGGCACGCCGCAACGACGGTGTAATCCGGTTGCAGAACAAGATCGCGCGATCAACGCGATCGGGATTCGCTGGGAGGAATAGGGAATGGTGGCTCGCACGCGCCGACGCGGCGGTGTTCGCGGGATTCTGCGTCACGCCCGTCGTGACACCCGCATCGTGGAGATGCCATTCCTCGGGAGCGCGCGCCGTATGAGCGCGACGATACCGCTGACGGTCATGATGCTGATGCAGACGGGGGGCGCCGTCGCGCAGTCGTCGGACGCCGCGGTACCATCGACCGTGCCGCCGCTGCCGAGCGATTCCACGACGGAGCAGGGCGGTCTGGGCACCTATTTCAGCGAGTGGTTCCAGCGAGTCGATACGGCGCTCGCAACACAGCCGAGCTGGGCTGCGCCGCTGATCATGGCCACCCCGCGCATCGTCGAACTGTTCCGCTTCGATACGTCAATGGCCGAGGTGCGCACCAACGTCAATCTCGACAATTACGGTCTCGGACGCGGCCTCTCACTCGTACCGAACGAGACGACGCAGGTCACCCTGGGAATCCCGCCGTATGAGGTGCGGACGGGCGGCAGGCAGCCGGGGGCGGGCTTCGCCGACCTGCCGTTCATAACGGTCAAGGAGCGCCTGTTCACCGCGACGGAACAGGAGGGCAACTATCTCGTCACAGCGTTCCTCGGCGCGGGCGCACCCACGGGCGTGCCGCTCTACACGCAGAACACGTACACGATTACGCCCGGTCTCTACGGCGGCAAGGGGTGGGGCCGCTTCGACGTGGAGGCATCGTCGAGCGTCTCGTTCCCTGTGGAGGATGTGGCGCACATCGGAAAATCGATCGTGTCCAACCTCGTCTTTCAATATCATATCGATAGGATCTTCTGGCCGGAGATCGAGTTCAATCACACCTATTGGATCGACGGCGTCCGCGGCGGCCGAAGCCAGCTGTTCACGACGATCGGCCTTGTGCTGGGCCGGTTCGAACTCATCGATCGGCTGAAGATGACGGTCGGCGCCGGCTATCAGGTCGCACTCAGCCCCGCATTCATCACCCGGCCGGTGGTCGTCCCAACGTACCGCAATGCCCTGGTGACCACTTTCCGGCTGAGCTTCTGAGGGGCGGCGGCGTGTCGGCCGCGCCGCGCGCCTTCAGCCCGCCACCACCGCCACCGGCCGGTTGACCCGCAGCACCAGCCCCGACGCCAGCAGGCAGGCGATGCCGCTGGCGACGAACGCCGGCAGGTAGCTGCCGCTCAAGGTGCGGACCTCGCCGGCGCCGAAGGCGGCGATCGCGGCGCCGACCTGGTGGCCGGCGAGGATCCAGGCGAACACCACGGGTGCACTGCGGCGGCCGAAGACCTCCGTCGCGAGGGCGACCGTCGGCGGCACCGTCGCGATCCAGTCGAGGCCGTAGAACGCCGCGAAGACGCCGAGGCTGACGGGATCGAACCCCGTGAACGGCAGCACCACCAGCGACAGGCCGCGCAGCCCGTAATACCAGAACAGCAGATAGCGCGCGTTGTAGCGGTCGGTCAGCCAGCCGGACGCGGTGGTGCCGATCAGGTCGAACACGCCCATCGACGCGAGCAGGGCCGCGCCCTCGGTCTCCGGGATGCCGTGATCGACGCAGAACGAAATCAGGTGCGTACCGATCAGCCCGTTGGTGGAAAACCCGCACACCGCGAAGCTGCCGAACAGCAGCCAGAAATCCGACGACCGCACGCTCATCGCGAGCGCGCCGAGGGCGACGGCGAGCGGATTGCCCGACGCCTGCGCGGGCCGGGCGGCGCGTGCCCCATAGGGCAGCAGGCCGATGCGCGCCGCGTCCGTGGGCAGGGCGATCAGCACCACCGGGATGATCAGCGCCACCACGCCCGCGACGACGAAGGAGACGGCGCGCCAGTGCCCGGCCTGCGCCAGCGCCGCGAGGACGGGGAGGAAGACGAGCTGCCCGCTCGCGTTGCTCGCCATCAGCAGCCCGACCGCGAGGCCGCGCCGCGTCTCGAACCACTGGTTGGCGACGGTCGCGGCCAGCCCGCCGGCCATGGCGCCGGAGCCGATGCCGACCAGCAGCCCCCAGGTCAGGAACAGCTGCCATTGCGTCGTGATGAAGGCGCTGGCCAGCACGGCGGCGGCCAGGACGGACAGCGCGAGCAGGATGGTGGGCTTCAGCCCCAGCGTCTGCATCAGCGCCGCGGCAAAGGGACCGATCAGGCCGAACAGGACGATATTGAGCGAGATGGCGGCGGAGATGGTCGCCGCGCTCCAGCCGAACTGGTGTTCGAGCGGGACGATCAGCACGCTCGGCGTCGCGCGGACGGCGGCGGCGGCGAGCATGACGGCGAACATGATGCCCAGCACGACCCAGGCGTAATGGAACCGGCCTGTGGTCAGGCGGGCGAGGCGGGCGGGCGTCATCGCGGCTCCTCGGGAACGACGGGGCGCATCGGCTGGGCGGGCAGGCTAGCTCACGGCAAACCTTACATGGCGTCCATCCGGTGTGTGCGGCGGTGCAGCATGCCAGCGATGCGGGCGGCGCGGGCGCGGGCCGCGTTCGGTCGCGGATGGGCGGCGGGGGACGGCTTTGCGTCGTCCCGGTTTGCGGCTAGAGCACCGGTCCCCCGGTGCCCTCACCGCTGCCCCATCGCGGACCCAGGCCACATGCGCGTCTTCCTCGACTTCGAAAAACCGATCGCCGAGCTCGAGGCGAAGATCGTCGAGCTGCGGCAGATGTCGGAGCCCGGCGGCATCAACATCGCCGAGGAGGTGGCGAAGCTGGAGGAGAAGGCGGACCGGCAGCTCCGCCTGACCTATTCCAAGCTCTCGCCCTGGCAGAAGACGCAGGTCGCGCGCCACACCGACCGGCCCAAGGCCAAGCAGTATGTCGAGACCCTGATCACCGGCTTCACCCCGCTCGCCGGCGACCGCGCCTTTGCCGAGGACGAGGCGATCATCGGCGGCCTCGGCCGGTTCCGCGGCCGCGCGGTGATGGCGCTCGGCATCGAGAAGGGACAGGACACCGAAAGCCGCATCCGCCACAATTTCGGCTCGGCCCGGCCGGAGGGGTATCGCAAGGCGCGGCGGCTGATGGAGCTGGCGGGCCGGTTCGACCTGCCGATCCTGACCTTCGTCGATACCTCCGGCGCCTTCCCCGGCATCGAGGCGGAGGAGCGCGGGCAGGCCGAGGCGATCGCCCGGTCGATCGAGGCCTGCCTGGAGGCGCCGGTGCCGCTGGTCGCGACCGTGATCGGCGAGGGCGGATCGGGCGGCGCCATCGCGCTCGCCGCCGGCGACGCGGTGCTGATGCTGGAGCACGCGGTCTATTCCGTGATCTCGCCCGAGGGTTGCGCGTCGATCCTGTGGCGGGACGCCGCGCAGGCGCCGGCGGCGGCCGAGGCGCTGCGGCTGACGGCGCAGGACCTCCGGCAGTTCGGCCTGATCGACCGCATCATCTCCGAACCGCTGGGCGGCGCGCATCGCGACCCGGCGGCGACGATC
>NZ_BANB01000053.1 GCF_000964365.1 Acidisphaera rubrifaciens HS-AP3
CGGAGGACGGGGCGATCCGCGTCGCCCAGACCGGCCGCCGCGGCCACGGGCTGTGGCGCGCAGAGGTCGTGGACCTGACCGCCGGCGAGGCGCAGTCCGCCTGCGCCGCCCTCGCCCGCCACCGTCTCGCCTGCATCGTCCACCGGCCCGAGGGTGGCCAGTACGCGAGCCGCTGAGGCGGTCGGATCGCGCCCGCCCGGCGGCCTCGCGCCGCCGCCGGCCTTGCACGGTCGGACCGGCTTGCGCATGTTCTGACGACTTGGTCGGAGTGGGACGGATGGACGGCGGCGCCGACGCGCGACGGATCACGATCTACAACGCGGATGACTTCGCGGGCCTGCGGCGGGCCGGCCATCTGGCCGCCGCCACGCTCGACATGATCACCGAGCATGTGCGCCCCGGCGTCACGACCGAGACGCTGAACACGCTCTGCCACGACTACATCGCCGCCCACGGCGCGACGCCCGCGCCGCTGAACTATCGCGGCTATCCGAAGTCGATCTGCACGTCGATCAACCACGTCGTCTGCCACGGCATCCCCGGCGACCGCCGGCTGGAAGAGGGCGACGTGCTGAACATCGACGTGACCGTCATCCTCGACGGCTGGCACGGCGACTCCAGCCGCATGTACGTCGCCGGCACGGCATCGACCCGGGCGCGCAACCTGATCGAGGTCACCTACGAATCGCTGCTGCGCGGCGTGCGTGCCGTGCGCCCGGGCGCCACGCTCGGCGATATCGGCCACGCGATCCAGTCCTATGTGGAATCGCACCGTTTCAGCGTGGTGCGCGATTTCTGCGGCCACGGCATCGGCCGGCGCTTCCACGAGGCGCCGAACATCCTGCATTTCGGCCGCGCGGGCGACGGGCCGGCGCTCCGCCCCGGCATGGTCTTCACGATCGAGCCGATGGTGAATGCCGGCCGGCCGGAGGTGAAGGTGCTGGACGACGGCTGGACCGCCGTCACCCGCGACCGCAGCCTGTCCGCGCAGTTCGAACACATGGTCGGCGTCACCGCCGACGGCGTGGAAATCTTCACCCTCTCGCCCGCCGGCTACACCCGCCCGCCCTACGACTGACCCCCCGGCCGGCGGCCCGGCCCCCCAACGTCGGCCACCCCGAGACCGCCGTCCACGCCGGCCCCCGCGACGCTCGACCCGCGAGGCCGGGCATGGCAACCTGCGGTTTATGAAACGGCGGGCAACGCAATCCGACGGTCTGGCCGAGGCGGGCGGCCTGCTGTCCGCCCTCGCCGCCGCCGAGGGCGCCGATGCCTCGCCCGCGCCTGCCCCCGCCCCGCCCGCCATCCACGGCGCCGACGGCCATCGCGCGCGCATGCGCGACCGCCTGCTGCGCGCCGGGGCGGACGCGCTGGCCGATCACGAGATGATCGAGATGCTGCTGTTCCTCGCCCTGCCCCGGCGCGACACGAAGCCGCTGGCGCGCGCGCTGCTTGCCCGCTTCGGCAGCTTCGCCAACGTGATCGCCGCCCCGCTCGCCGACCTGCGCGGCATCGAGGGGCTGGGCGATGCCGGCATCGCCGCGCTGAAACTGGCGCAGGCCGCGGGCATCCGCCTCGCCCGCGCCGAGATCGTCGATCGCCCGCTGCTGGCGAACTGGGACGCGCTGCTTGGCTACCTCAACGCCGCCATCTCGCGCGAGCGGATCGAGCAGGTGCGGGTGCTGTATCTCGACACACGCAACCGCCTGATCGCCGACGAGGCGCAGGCGCGCGGCACCGTCAACCACACGCCCGTCTATGCGCGCGAGGTGGTCAAGCGCGCGCTGGAACTGCACGCCACCGCCCTGCTGCTGGTCCACAACCACCCGAGCGGCGACCCCTCCCCCTCCGCCGCCGACCGCAGCACCACCGCCGAGATCCGCCGCGCGGCCGAGGCCATGGGTCTGGTGCTGCACGACCACATCATCATCGGGAACGGCGCCACGTTCAGTTTCCGGGCGGTGGGGATGCTGTGAGCGACGCGCCGGGCGACGCTGGGCGCGGCGCCGGCAGTGCCGGGCCGCGTCCGCTGCGTCTCAGTGTTGTTCCTCTTCGTCGTCGACGATGCGAGGCAGCGGGAGGAACCGCCGCCGCACGGTCGGCCGCGGGTCCGGCGTCCGGGCCGCCGCCGCCAGTTTTCGCGCAACGGTCGAACCGCCGCTCGCCCGCGCCAGCGCGTCGACCAGGATCAGCATCGCCTGGGCGGCCTTCAGCCCCCGCCCATCCGCTCTCTCGTATCGCAGCCCCTTCCCCGCATCGAGATACCCGAACGCCACGTCGTCGCCGGCGCCGAGCGTGATCCGCACGGTCGTCCCCGCCGTCGCGACCTCGTACGGCTTCCCCCCCAACTCACCCCGCGCCGCCACGACCTGGTCGGCGGTGACGAAGCCGCGGTAGCAGCCGAGATCGGCCACGCCCCCCGCGGGGTTGGCATGGTCGCGGCAGAACAGCCGGAACGCCGTGGCCATCGCGAGCGGCAGCGTCTCGTTGTCGCGTCCCTTCGCCTCCTTCACGCACCCATCGCGGAGATTGACCGCGACGAGGCCGGCCGGACCGACCTCATCCGCCTGGCGCACCGTCCAGAGCGCAAGACTGCCCTCGCGCAGGGCCGCGAGGTAATATGTCCCCACACCCGGCGCGCCCACGCAATTGCCCAGCGCCCGACCGGCGGCGCGCGCCGCCTTCACCGACACCACGCGCTCGAACACGAAGCCGTCATACGTCGCGCACGTCGCCGCACACCGCGTCTTCGTCTCCGCCGCGCGCCGGCCCTGGCGATACCGCCGCGACCGCCATTGCGCGAGGCTTTTGCGCAGCGTGGCGTCGTTCATCTTCGGCAGCGCCTTCAGCCACGCCGACGCCTCCTTCGTCACGTCCGCGTCCGTGTTGTCGCGCAGGACACGGGCGATGCGCTGCACCGTCCGCAGCGCGGTCGCGGTATCTTTCCGCGCGGCAACGCTCAACACGAAGCGATACGCGGGGCCCTGCTTCTGCGGATCGGTTTCACCCGGCACCGCCTCCAGACACTCCATGCGCGCGCGGAATCCACGCACGAGGACCCGTTCGACCTGCCGGCTCATGTTCCACGGCAAATCGTATTCCCCAATCATTTCTTTAACGTAATAAATAAGGTCATGGTCGTTCACGACATAGGCCATTCCATGCTCCCATTCAGCTTCGGTTGTACGGTTCGCAGCCGCCCACGACCCCCGGCTTCGCCGGGCACCTACAGCCGCCACCGCGACTAGCATAGCACGACGGAATCCTGGCGTCAAGCACCATGATTCCGCACACAAGTTTTAAAGTTTCGGGGCTGCCCGCGCCCCCGGCCGTCCGCCCTCGGCCACCGCGCCGATGCGCCCCGTCCCGCCGCCCGGCGGCGCGTTCAAGGGCCCCGGCAACCAGCGGCATCGACCGGCAAGAACCCGACCCGAGATGACCGCACGCGCCGGCCGGCCGCTCGCGCGCTCCAGATTTTTGTTGCTACGTCGCAACGCTGAGGTCGCAGTGCCACCAAGCCGCTGCGCCCAACAGCACCGCGATCACCGCCCCCACACGCCACGCCACGCCGCCAGCCACCGCCCCGCACCGCGACCCCGGCCCGCTCTCTCACGCAACCAACCGTAGGGTGGGGTGCGATCCCGCACCCCACCGCCCACGCCGGCGGCTACGAAGCTGGCGTGACTACTTCGCCCCGACTTCCACTGAGATGCCGACCAGCCCCCCACCCTGCGCGAGATGCCGCCGCCCGCGCGCGGCCGCGACGCGCACGCGCCGGCCGTATCCCTTCCGGGTCGCCCGCGGAGACTATCCGGCCGGCTGGGCGCAAGCCGGTTGGACGCAAGTGATGCGGAGCCGGGCGGTTTCGGCGAGCGCCGGGCGTGACGATGACGCAGGTGACGCGAACGGCCGGCCCCGCGTGCATCAGCGCGATGCGGGTGGTGGGGTGCGCGGGGGCACCCCACCCCAAGCAGGCTGAGGAACATGGTCGCCGCGACGAGGCCGGCGCCGTCATCCCCCCCCCGGTCCCGGCCTTCTACGCCAGGTCACGGACGCTGGAGGACATGGTGGATCACGCGGTCGCGCGGTTGCTGAACCTGTTCGACCTGACATGCCCGGCTTCGCACGCCGTTGCGAGCCCACCGCGCACATCCCCGCGGCGGACGCGTAGGCGGTCCCGCAGCGGATGGGGTGGCGGGGGGCGGAAACCGTGCAGCAGAAGTTACAGGCTTCCCACTTCACCGACGATTGTATCTATGGCGAAAGGCCCCGCAGACCTCGGGAAATACGGGAACAAATAGCTAATTCTTGGTAGAGGCAATCTGCCGAGAACTGCGGGAGTTATGCACATAAAAACTCCGCTCAGAGGCGCAGTCCCGCACGTGATTGATCACGTCTAGCCATTTTTCTTCCCACTTATCTACAAGTATTCGTATTTCTGCACTTGTGTAATTTCTTCCCACTTCATCCGGCGTCTGGTTGCCATGAGCAATGTCGTTTCTTTGAGTAACTATTGTATCTAGGCGTTCCCATACCTCCTTTAGTATGCTGGCGGGATCGCCCAAATCAAATATTTTGAATATTAGACGTACTTGCGACCTTTTCATGAAACTTCCATCGCTCGGAAATATGTTCGCATCTATCGTACATAACGATTTTGATGAGGCGCAAGCTAGAATATCGGATCTTGTAATCCAAATCGTGTTTTTGTTGGGCGATTCAACGATCGATTGAAACATTTTGTGAACTGCGAATTGTCTTATCCCTATCTTGTATCTCTGGTTTCCAACTCGAAGCCGTGCAGCGCGTTCAAGAAGCCCACGACATAGAGACTTAAGCAAATTTTCATAGGACGCGAATAGTAATAGAATAGCAAGTCCTCTGACTTCTCGACTTACTTCTGTCAGCTCTGGTGCGGGATTCGAGCGATCAACATCAATGGGATCAACAGCATTGAGAAGCCTACGGATCGAGGTGATCCTTCTTTGAAATTCAGTCAAGTAGTTCTGCACATCAAACATCGGACGTCCGCCCAAGAAATCGGTCGCGACAGAACTCTATCCGACCAACGACGCGTGCACGACTATTGGTAGCCCCTGTAGTTAAACTGCGCAAATCCGATGAGGTAACCCAGTCCATTTGATTCTGGACCAAAGGTCTGGCTTCCTGAGTGATGGCAAGCGCCGCGCCGACTGAAATTGCCTCGAACAGGTTGACCGGCGTTTGACCTTTCCGAGTCTTAATTCCATCCGGGAACAGCTTGGCGAGATAACTAAAAGTTTTCTCGAATGTGATGTCCATAGCGTTTGTATCTGTATTATAACGAAATTCCTTGGCAAAATCGTTTAGAAAATCCTTAACGGAATGATCAAAAAGCTGGTATCTATAATAGAACGCAAAAAACCTAAGAGTGAAGTCTTCAGGCGTTCCGTCTTTCATCCTGTTCTCAGGCAAACGGATTACCGACAAGAAACGATCACTCTTCGCGCATTTCTCAATGAAGTCCATAAACGGTCCTCTGTAAATACATGATCTAACTTCTTGCTGTGTTAGGGCAACGCCTCCAGTATTCAGACGCTCAAATAAGTCAAACCTGACCTGTAGGTCGCTTTTGTCATTTAGAACGACGACCTTCATCGGGCGATCCATTAGAAGGCTTCCAATATCGACGGGCAGTTCCGAAAATTCGTATCCGTTTAAGAGTTTTAACTTATCTAGTTTAGTTAATTTGAGCGGAGGTTGATTGGGGTGTACGATTCGCCTCGTTGCCGCGTCTCCAGCAAAATTAACCAGCGTCAGGAGCCTTTGCAGCCCATCCACCACCTCCCACTGGACTCGCTCGGCACTCCTCGAATTCGTAGCCATGAACAGAGGCGGTACCGGAATACCAAGCAGAAGAGATTCTACTAATTCAGACTGTTGTTTCTCAGCCCACCGAAATTGACGCTGGTAGACTGGGGCAATTTCGATGCGCTTCTGTGAGAATCGGCGGATAAGTTCGTCCACAGTCACGTCGTAGCTGTCGAAATCCACTTTTAGTCTCTGCGCCGCGATTTGCTTTCGCTGTTCGTCTGGCTCTGCCTTAATCACTAATGGTCCTCCTCGAGTAATCGTCACGTTAGTTTTACCTATTTCGGCAAATGAGTGCCTGCCGCCTCCACGGCCGAGCAAGCTTCGTCCCTCTTTCCAACCTTCACGTCTGAATGAGCCTATCAAGCAAGACACCGCTTCGTCTGACGTGGAGGGCCTGCCCTGGATGGGCATGGTGGTTAGTCGCCAAGGCTTTACGCCCCACCTTGCGCAAGTTTACCCCTACATCGCCGCCGCCACCTCGTGCCCGCCCTCCCAGATCATGTGCAGCGCCACGTACAGCACGATCAGCAGCCCCGCCCACGCGATCCAGCGATGGCGTTCCAGCAGCCGCGCGATCAGCCCCGCCGCCAGGCCCATCAGCAGCACCGACACCGCCAGACCGGCGGCCAGGATCCACAGCCGGCCCTCGGCCGCGCCGGCGACGGCCAGCACGTTGTCCAGGCTCATGGAAAGATCGGCCAGGATGATCTGCAGCATCGCCTGCCGCAGCGTCTTCTCCGCCGCCCCCGCCGCGTGCACCCGCGCCGTCCGGCGCAGCTCGCGGAACATCCGCCAGCACACCCACAGCAGCAGCAGCCCGCCCGCCAGCAGCAGCCCGATGATCGCCAGAAGCTGCAGCGCGACCGCCCCCAGCGCGATGCGGATCACCGTCGCCCCGCCGATGCCGAGCATGATCGCCCGCCGCTGCTGCGCCCGCGGCAGGCCGGCCACCGCCATGCCCACCACCACGGCATTGTCGCCCGCCAGGGCCACGTCGATCAGCAGCACCTGAAGAAAGGCCGTCAGGTCGGTCAGCAGGGTCGCGTCCATCCGCCCACCGCTCCGCCGGGACGCCCGCCCTTGTCAACCGCGCCGCCGCGACGCTAGCGGTGCGCACAGACGCAACGGGAGAGTGGCGCGCATGGTCCCCCGCTATACACGGCCGGAGATGGCGGCGATCTGGGCGCCGGAAAACCGCTACGGCATCTGGTTCGAGATCGAGGCCCTGGCCGCCGAGGCGATGGCCGAGGCCGGCGACATCCCGGCCGAGGCCGCCCGCGCCATCCGCGCCCGCGGCGCCCCGGCGCTCGCCGCCATCGGCCCCGCCGACATCGAGCGGATCGACGCGATCGAGCGCGAGACCCGCCACGACGTCATCGCGTTCCTGACGTGGCTGGCCGAGGCGATCGGCCCGGACAGCCGCTTCGTCCACCAGGGGCTCACGTCCTCGGACGTGCTCGACACCTGCCTGTCGGTGCAGATGACGCAGGCCGCCGACCTGCTGCTCGCCGACCTCGACGCCGTCCTCGCCGCGCTGAAACGCCGCGCCTTTGAGCATCGCGACACGCTGACCATCGGCCGCAGCCACGGCATCCATGCCGAGCCCACCACCTTCGGCCTCAAGCTCGCCGGCCACTACGCGGAGTTCGCCCGCAACCGCGCCCGCCTGCTCGCCGCCCGGGCGGAGGTCGCGGTCTGCGCCATCAGCGGCGCCGTCGGCACCTATGCCCATGTCGATCCGCGCGTGGAGACCTACGTGGCGGAGCGACTCGGCCTCGTGCCGGAGACGCATTCGACGCAGGTGATCCCCCGCGACCGCCACGCCGCGTTCTTCTGCACCCTCGGCCTGATCGCCTCGGCGATCGAGCGGCTGGCGACCGAGGTGCGCCACCTGCAACGCTCCGAGGTGCGCGAGGCGGAGGAGTTCTTCCACCCCGGCCAGAAGGGCTCGTCCGCGATGCCCCACAAGCGCAACCCGGTGCTGTCGGAGAACCTGACCGGCCTCGCCCGCGTGGTGCGCGCCGCCGTCACCCCGGCGCTGGAAAACGTCGCCCTCTGGCACGAGCGCGACATCAGCCATTCCTCGGTGGAGCGGGTGATCGCCCCGGACGCGACGATGGCGCTCGACTTCGCCCTCGCCCGGCTCGCCGGCATGATGGAGAAGCTGACGATCTACCCGGACCGCATGGCGGCCAATCTCGACAGCCTCGGCGGCGTCGTCCATTCGGGCGAGGTGCTGCTGGCGCTGACCCGCGCCGGCATCCTGCGCGAGGACGCCTATCGCATCGTCCAGCGCAACGCGATGGCGACGTGGGAGGGGCTGGGCCAGCCCGGCGCGCGGTCCTTCCGCGACAACCTGCTGGCCGATGCCGAGGTCGCGGGCCGCGTCGATGCCGCCACCATCGACGCGGCACTCGACCCCGCCTTCCACCGAAGGCAGGTGGGCGCCATCTTCGCCCGCGTGTTCGGGGCGGAGGACCCGGCCGCCGGCGGCGCGGCCCACGGGGGCGCCGGCTGAGTCGGGCGCCTATATAGACCGGCCATGTGCACCGTCGTCCTGCGCGTCGATCCCGGCGGCCCCCTCCCGCTCGCCTATGCCGGCAACCGCGACGAGATGGTCG
>NZ_BANB01000052.1 GCF_000964365.1 Acidisphaera rubrifaciens HS-AP3
CTAAGCCAGATCCTCGCGCCCCCCGGTCCCGCATGCCCGACACCCACGCCACCCCGGAACGACGACGCGTAGCCCTCTATGTCCGCGTGTCCACCACGCGTCAGGCCGAGGGCGAGCTGTCGATCCCCGACCAGATCAAGCAGGGACAGGACTACTGCGCCGCCCGCGGGCTGCATCTGATCGAGACCTATGTCGAACCCGGTGCCTCCGCCACCGACGACCGCCGGCCCGAGTTCCAGCGCATGATCGACGCCGCCACCGCACCCGCGCATCCGTTCGACGTCGTGCTCGTGCACTCCATGTCGCGCTTCTTCCGCGAGCAGTTCCTGTCCGAGATGTATCTGCGCAAGCTGCGCCGCGCCGGCGTCGAGCTCGTCTCCATGACGCAGGAGTTCCGCGACGACACCACCGGCAACCTGATCCGCCAGATCCTCGGCTCGTTCGACGAATA
>NZ_BANB01000051.1 GCF_000964365.1 Acidisphaera rubrifaciens HS-AP3
GCCGCGCCCACCGCGGCGGCATCGGGCGCCACCTCGAACCGGCTCGGCCGCGGCGCCCAGGAGGCCCCGGTCGCATCGCCGAGGACCGCCCGCGCCTCGTCGTTCAGGGCGGAGAACAGCTCGCCGAAGCTCGGGTCCACGCTGCGGGGATCGGCCGCCCAGCGGGCGTACATCTCCGCGATGAAAGCCGCGTTGGCGCCGTTGAAGGCGGTTGCGAGTATATCCATGCCAGCCATGCGGCAGCGTCCTTCAGACTTGTCGGAACGATCGTCCGATCACGAAACGCTCACATAGGCCGCACCGAGACACCCCATGAACGCATAGGTCACCGCACAGGGTTGATCTGCGAACATGGCGACGCTAGCCCCGGAGCGCCTTCACCATCGTACTGCCTAGCGCCGCCGGGCTTTCGGCCACGTGAATGCCGGCGGCCCGCATCGCCTCCATCTTGGCGGCAGCGGTATCGCGGCCGCCGGAGATCACCGCCCCGGCATGGCCCATCCGGCGTCCCGGCGGCGCGGTCGCCCCGGCGATGAACCCCACGACCGGCTTTCGGACCGGCGAGCGGGCGAGGAACTCCGCCGCCTCGATCTCGCTCTGGCCGCCGATCTCGCCGATCATGATGATCTGCCTGGTCTCGTCGTCAGCGAGGAACAGCTCCAGCACCTCGACGAAATCCATCCCCTTCACCGGGTCGCCGCCGATGCCGACGCAGCTGCTCTGCCCGAGCCCGGCCGCCGTCGTCTGGGCCACCGCCTCGTATGTCAGCGTGCCGGAGCGGCTGACGATGCCGACCGAGCCGCGGCGGTGGATATGGCCGGGCATGATGCCGATCTTGCAGGCGTCCGGCGTGATCACGCCCGGGCAGTTCGGGCCGACCAGCCGCGATCCGGAACCGGACAGCGCGCGCTTGACCCGCACCATGTCAAGGACGGGGATGCCCTCGGTGATGCACACGATCAGCGGCACGCGCGCGTCGATCGCCTCCAGGATGGCGTCGGCGGCATAGGGCGGCGGGACATAGATGGCGCTGGCGGTCGCGCCGGTCGCCGCCACCGCCTCGGCCACCGTGTCATAGACCGGCAGGTCGAGATGCGTCGTCCCGCCCTTCCCCGGCGTGACGCCGCCCACGACCTTGGTGCCGTAGGCGATCGCCTGTTCGGAGTGGAACGTCCCCTGGGCACCGGTGAAGCCCTGGGTGATCACCCGCGTCTCGGCATCGACCAGGATTGCCATCAGCCTGCCTCCGCCACGGCGCGCACGACTTTCTCGGCCGCGTCGGCCAGATTGTCGGCGGTGATGATCGGCAGGCCGGACTTGGCCATGATCTCCTTGCCGAGCTGCACGTTGGTTCCCTCCAGCCGAACCACCAGCGGCACCGACAGCGATACCTCGCGCGCCGCCGCGACGACGCCCTCGGCGATCACGTCGCAGCGCATGATCCCGCCGAAGATGTTGACCAGGATGCCCTCCACGTGCGGGTCCGACAGGATGATCTTGAACGCCGCCGTCACCTTCTCCTTGGTGGCGCCGCCGCCGACGTCGAGGAAGTTGGCCGGGGCGCTGCCATACAGCTTGATGATGTCCATCGTGGCCATGGCAAGCCCGGCCCCGTTGACCATGCAGCCGATCGACCCGTCGAGCGCGACGTAGTTCAGGTCGTATTTCGCCGCCTCCAGCTCCTTCGGGTCCTCCTCCGTCTCGTCGCGCAGGCGGGCGAGCTCCGGGTGGCGGAACAGGGCGTTGTCGTCGAAGCTGATCTTGGCATCGAGGGCGACCACCTCGCCCGCGCCGGTCACCACCAGCGGGTTGATCTCCACGATGGCGCAGTCGAGGGCGAGGAAGGCCGCATACATCGCCGACACGAAGCGGGAGAACGCAGCAATCTGCTTGCCCTCCAGCCCAAGTCCATAGGCGAGGCGGCGTGCGTGGAAGCCGGACAGGCCGGCCGCCGGATCGACGGCCACGCGGAGGATTTTCTCCGGGCTGTGCGCGGCCACCTCCTCGATCTCCATCCCGCCTTCGGTCGAGGCCATGATGGTGATCCGCGCGGTGGCGCGGTCGACCAGCAGGGACAGGTACAGCTCGCGGCTTATGTCGCAGCCCGCCTCGACATAGACGCGGTTGACGCGCTTGCCGGCCGCCCCGGTCTGCTTGGTGACCAGGACATGGCCGAGCATCGCCTCGGCCGCCGCCCGTGCCTCGGCCGGCGACTTCGCGAGGCGGACGCCGCCCTTGCCGCCCGGATCATCGGCGAAGCGTCCGGCGCCGCGGCCGCCGGCGTGGATCTGGCTTTTCACCACATAGACCGGACCCGGCAGCTTGGCCGCCGCCGCCTCGGCCTCCTCGGGGGTCCAGGCGACGTGGCCGTCCAGCACCGCCACGCCGTAGCCGCGCAGCAGTTCCTTGGCCTGGTACTCGTGGATGTTCATGCCGGACGCTCCGCGCGGGTCAGCCCACCAGCTTCTTCGACGCCTCGATCAGCTCGCGCACAGACGCGCAGGACTTGTCGAACGCCGCCTGCTCCGCCGCGTCCAGCTCGATCTCGACGATCCGCTCGACGCCGCCCGCACCGATCACCACCGGCACGCCGATATACAGCCCGTCGATGCCGTACTGGCCGGAGAGGTAGGCGGCGCAGGGCAGCACGCGCTTCTTGTCCTTCAGGTAGCTCTCCGCCATGGCGATCGCGCTCGCCGCCGGGGCATAGAAGGCGCTGCCCTTTTCCAGCAGCTTGACGATCTCGCCGCCGCCGTTGGCGGTGCGCTTGACGATGGCGTCAATCTTTTCCTGCGTCGTCCAGCCCATCTTGATGAGGTCGGGCACGGGAATGCCGGCGACCGTCGAATAGCGCGTCAGCGGCACCATCGTGTCGCCGTGGCCGCCGAGCACGAAGGCCGTCACGTCCTCGACCGACACGCCGAACTCGTGCGCCAGGAACAGGCGGAAGCGCGCGCTGTCGAGCACGCCCGCCATGCCCACCACCTTGTTGTGCGGCAGGCCGGATTTGAGCTGCATCACCCACACCATCGCGTCGAGCGGGTTGGTGATGACGATGACGAAGGCGTCCGGGCAGTGCGCCTTGATCCCCTCGGCCACCTGCGCGATGACGCCCGCGTTCTTGGCAACCAGGTCGTCGCGCGACATGCCGGGCTGGCGCGGGAAGCCGGCGGTGACGATCACCACGTCCGAGCCGGCGATGGCCGCGTAGTCGGAGCCCCCCGCCATGGCGCTGTCGAACCCGTCGACCGGGCCCGACTGCATCAGGTCGAGCGCCTTGCCCGCCGCGACACCGCCGAAGACGTCGAACAGCGCGACATCCCCCAGCTCCTTCAGGCCGATCAGGTGCGCGAGTGTGCCGCCGATGTTGCCGGCGCCGATGAGGGCGATCTTGTTGCGTGCCATACAGAACCTCGGAAGCCCGTTGTGTGCGTCTGGAATGATATGGGGGATGCCGGCGCCCATGCGTCCGGTTTGCGGACATGGTGCAGCGGCTCTGCTGCCAGCCCGCCCCGCACGGCTTCTCCGGCGCCGTCGGCGGCGCCCGCGTAGCTAGCCGATTGGCCGATAAGCGACAAGCAGCCCGCCACGCCGGTCAGGTGAGATGCGCGAGATGCTGCCAGTCGGCGCTCTGCATCTCCTCGATGCGCGAGGCCGTGCGCCGGAACGCCTCCGCCCCGTCGCCCTCGCGGTAGAGCATGTCGGGGGCGGCGTCGGCGGAGGCGATCAGCTTCACGCGATGCTCGTACAGGGCATCGACCAGCGTGATGAACCGCCGCGCCTCGTCGTGGGTGTCCGGCCCGAGCCGCGGCACGCCGTCGAGCACAAGCGCGTGATAATGGGTCGCGATGGCCAGATAGTCGCCCGGCCCGAGCGGCTGGCCGCACAGGGCCGCGAAGTCGAACCGCGCCACGCCCTCGGCCGCGAGCGGCACCGTCAGGGTGCGCCCGGAGACGCGCAGACGTTCGGGATGCGCCGCCGCCCCGCCCGCCAGCGCCTCGAACGCCGCGTCCAGCGCCTCGGTCGCGCGCGCATCGGCCGGGACGTGCCAGGTGGTCCGGTCGCGCAGCCGGGACCGCCGCCAGTCGCGCCCGCCCTCAAGGACCAGCACTTCCAGATGCCGCTTGATCAGGGCGATGAACGGCAGGAACGCGTCCCGCCCCGGCTGGCCCTCGAACAGATGGTCCGGCGCGGTGTTCGACGTCGCCACCACCACGACCCCACGGGCGAACAGCGCCTCGAACAGCCGACCGAGGATCATCGCGTCCGCCACGTCCGTGACCTGGAACTCGTCGAAGCACAGCAGTGCGGCCTCGGCCGCGAGGCCGTCGGCGAGCGGCGGGACGGGATCGAAGCCCGACGGCGCTTCGCGCCGCGCCGCATGGATGCGGGCGTGAACGTCCTGCATGAAGGCGTGGAAATGCACCCGCCGCTTGCGCGGCACGTCCGCGGCCGCGAAGAACATGTCCATCAGCATCGACTTCCCGCGGCCCACGTCGCCGACGAGATACAGCCCGTTCGGATAGTCCTGCTGTTCCTCCACCCGGCGGCGGCCAAGGAGGCGGGCGAGAAAGCTGCCGCCCTCCGCCTGCGGCCCGGGGGAGGGGTCATACTGGTGCAGCTTCGCCCACAGCAGCTGCAGCCGCTCCGCCGCCAAGGCCTGCGCGGGGTCGGCGGCAAGCTCGCCCGCCCGCAGCCGCGCCCGGTAGGCCGGCAGCGGCCCGTCGCGCAGCGCCGCGGGTGGCGTGTCGATTTTCATGCTGCATCGCGCCATAGCCCACACCGTGCCGCCGATCAACGACGCGCGAGCCGAACAAACCAAGCCCGCTGTTGCGGCGCTGCATCCCTAACCGCCGAATTCGCAGATGGGAAGGGAAGTACGATGCGCAGTATCTTGTTTTCGATCGCGTTTGCTGCCAGCGCCTCCACTGCCGCGCTGGCCAGCGGCGCACACCAGTCGCCGCGTGCCGGCATGGATGCCGCGTGCGGATCGCTCTCGCCCCGCGCCGGGCGGATCGCCTATGCCGTGCCGGAGGCCAGCGCCTGCTGCGCCGACGCACCGGCCTGCCCACGCCTGCTGGCCACGACGGTGATCCGCCGGCCGGCGATCGACCCGCGCACCTGACCACCTGCGGGCCGGTCGTGCTACAGGCGGGCAGACCACGGGATGCCACGGGAGTGGCGGAGGGACGCATGACCGAGCCGAGCCTGACCCTTGATTACGACGCGCTGCGCCACACCCCGGTGGCGACCGACCCGTTCGCCCATGTCGTGGTGCCGCGCTTCGTCCCGCCCGACAGTCTCCGCGCCGTGCTCGCCGACATGCCGCCGATCGCCAAGCGCGGGTCCTTCCCGGCGGAGAGCCTGCGCCTCGGCCCCGCCGCGCGCGCACTGTCCGAGGAAATGCAGGGGCCGATCTTCCGGTCGATCGTCGCCGAGCGCTTCGGCCTCGACCTCAGCGACGCGCCGACGATGCTGACCATACGCGGCCGGACCGAGGCCCGCGACGGGCGCATCCACTGCGACAGCACGGCCAAGCGGGTGACGATCCTGCTCTATCTCAACCCGGGCGACAGCGGCTTCGCGGGGACGGAGGGGCGGTTGCGGCTGCTGCGCGGCCCGCACGACCTGGAGGATTACGCGGTGGAGGTGCCGCCGGTGGACGGCACGCTGCTGATCTTCCCGAACGGCCCCGCCACCTGGCACGGCCATCATTCCTTCGTCGGGCGCCGCTACGCGATCCAGATGAACTACATGGCCTCGGACGCGCTGGCGCGCAGCGAACTGCGCCGCCACCGCCTGTCTGCCTTCGTCAAGCGCCTGACCGCCGCCGCCTGACGGCGCGGCGGACGGGACGAGGGAGGCCGGCGGCGGGGCTCGGCAGCGGGGCTCAGCCCTGGCGCTCGACCATCTTCTGCTTGATCGACGCGATCGCCTTGGCCGGGTTCAGCCCCTTCGGACAGGTCTGGGTACAGTTCATGATCGTGTGGCAGCGATACAGCTTGAACGGGTCCTGCAACGCGTCCAGACGTTCGCCGGTCGCCTCGTCGCGGCTGTCGGCGATCCAGCGATAGGCCTGCAGCAGGGTGGCCGGGCCCAGATACTTGTCGCCGTTCCACCAGTAGCTCGGGCAGCTCGTCGTGCAGCAGAAGCACAGGATGCATTCCCACAGCCCGTCGAGCTGGGCGCGCTCCTCCTTCGACTGCAGCCGCTCGGCATCCGGCGGCGCCGCCGTCTCCGCCTGCATCCACGGCTCGACGGAGCGGTACTGCGCATAGGCCTGCGTGAGGTCGGGCACCAGATCCTTGACCACCGGCATATGGGGCAGCGGGTTGATCTTGACGGTGGCCTTCACCTCCTCGATCGGCTTGAGGCAGGCGAGCGTGTTGGTGCCGTCGATGTTCATCGCGCAGCTGCCGCAGATGCCCTCGCGGCAGGAACGGCGGAACGTGAGCGTCGGATCGATCTCGTTCTTGATCTTGATCAGCGCGTCGAGAACCATCGGGCCGCACGCATCGAGGTCGACCTCGTACGTGTCCATACGCGGATTCGCGTCGTCGTCGGGGCTCCAGCGATAGATGCTGAAGCTCCGCACCCGCTTGGCGCCGGGTTCGGCCTTCCAGGTCTTGCCCGGCTTGACCTTGCTGTTCGCCGGCAGCGTGAACTCAGCCATGTAACGCCTCTTCTCTCGCCTGCTGCGGGACGTTCGATCAGTAAACCCGCTTCTTCGGCGGAAAGACCGAGACCTCGTTGGTCAGCGTCTGCATGCGCACCGGACGATAGGCGAGTGACACCTCGCCGTGGTCGTCGCAGGTCGCGACCGTGTGCTTCATCCAGTTCGCATCGTCGCGATCGGGATAGTCGTCATGCGCGTGCGCGCCCCGGCTCTCGGGGCGGGCCTCGGCGCTGACGATCGTCGTCATCGCGTTGCCCATCAGGTTGTGCAGCTCCAGCGCCTCGACCAGATCGCTGTTCCAGATCAGCGAGCGGTCGGCGACCGACATGTCGGACAGCCCGTCCCACACGCGCCGCATCTTCGCGACGCCTTCGGTCAGGCTCTTGGACGTGCGGAACACCGCGGCGTGGGCCTGCATCGTCTTCTGCATCTCCGCCCGCAGGGCCGCGACACTGGTGCCGCCCTTGGCGTGGCGGGTGCGGTCGAACCGCTCCAGCGATGCCTCACCCGCCCGCGCCGGCAGCGGCGCCTGCGACGCGCCGGGCTTCAGCGTCTCGGCGCAGCGATGCGCGGCGGCACGTCCGAACACGACGAGATCGAGCAGCGAGTTGGTGCCGAGCCGGTTGGCGCCGTGCACCGACACGCACGCGGCCTCGCCCACCGCCATCAGCCCCGGCACCACGGCGTCCGGGTCGTCCCTGGTCGGGCGCAGCACCTCGGTGCGGTAGTTCGTCGGCACGCCGCCCATGTTGTAGTGAACGGTCGGGAGCACCGGGATCGGCTCCTTCGTCACCTCGACGCCGGCGAATACCTTCGCCGTCTCGGAGATGCCGGGCAGCCGTTCGTGCAGCAGGTCGGCGCCGAGATGTTCGAGATGCAGCAGGATGTGGTCCTTGTTCGGACCGCAGCCGCGCCCGGCGTTGATCTCCATCGTCATCGAGCGCGACACCACGTCGCGGCTCGCGAGGTCCTTGGCGGTGGGCGCGTAGCGCTCCATGAACCGCTCGCCCTCGCTGTTGGTGAGGTACCCGCCCTCGCCGCGCGCGCCCTCGGTGATCAGGCAGCCGGCCGGGAAGATGCCGGTCGGGTGGAACTGCACGAACTCCATGTCCTGCACCGGCAGTCCGGCGCGCAGCACCATTCCGCCGCCGTCGCCCGTGCAGGTGTGAGCGGAGGTGCAGGACTGATACGCGCGGCCATAGCCGCCGGTCGCCAGCACCACGGTCTGCGCGCGGAAGCGGTGGATCGACCCGTCATCCAGGCACCACGCCATCACGCCGCGGCACGCACCCTCGTCCATGATCAGGTCGAGGGCGAAATACTCGACGAAGAACTCCACGTCGTGCTTCAGGCTCTGCTGATACAGCGTGTGCAGGATCGCATGCCCGGTGCGGTCGGCGGCGGCGCAGGCGCGCATCGCCGGCGTCTTGCCGTAATCCTTCATGTGGCCGCCGAAGGGGCGCTGATAGATGCGCCCGTCATCGGTGCGGCTGAACGGCACGCCGTAATGTTCCAGTTCGTAGACGGCCGGGATCGCCTCGCGGCACATATATTCGATCGCGTCCTGGTCACCGAGCCAGTCCGACCCCTTCACGGTGTCGTACATGTGCCAGCGCCAGTCGTCCTCGCCCATGTTGCCGAGCGCGGCGCCGATGCCGCCCTGCGCCGCGACGGTGTGGCTGCGCGTCGGGAACACCTTGGTGATGCAGGCGGTCTTGAGGCCGGCGGCGCTGATGCCGAGGGTGGTGCGCAGGCCCGACCCGCCGGCGCCGACAACGACCACGTCATAGGTGTGGTCGACGATGGAATAGGCCCGGGTGGACGGCAGCGTGATGGCGTTCATCTCAGCCTCGTATTCACCGGCGCGGTGGCGACGCCGGATCGTTGTGGACCGCGCCCGTGTCAGACGTGGCCCGACAGGCCCAGCTTCAGGATGGACACGACGGACGCGAGCGCCAGCAGCGCCGTCACGGCGCGCATCACGAGCAGCGAGGCGAGCCGCACCGGCTCAGCGTGGATGTAGTCCTCGATCACCACCTGCAAGCCCAGGTGCATGTGATGAAAGGTGGTGAGCACCAGCGCCAGCATCAGCACCATTGTCACCGGCGACTGCATCCAGGCAACGATCGCCGCGTGCGGTGCGCCCAGATGGCCCAGCAGGGCGAGGATGAACCACAGCGTCAGCGGCACCAGCGCGGCCGAGGTGACCCGCTCCGCCCACCAGTGCGCCACGCCGGAGCGCGCCGAGCCGAGCCCGCGCACCCGCCCGAGCGGCGAGCGCAGCACCGCGACATGCGGCGTGTGTGTCTTTTCGCTCATTGCCCTAGGCCCTCAGCAGCAGACCGACGAACCACGTCAGCAGCGTGCAGGCGCCGGTGGCGATCAGCACCGCGATGCCGGAGGCATGGTATTCGGCCTTTTCGAAGCCCCGGCCGACATCCCAGGCAAGGTGCCGCAGGCCGGCAAAGAAATGGTAGAACAGCGCGGCGGTCCAGCCGAACAGCAGCAGCAGCCCGATCGGCGAGGCGATGAAGCCCTGCACCGCGTCATAGGCCGGCGCCCCGTCGGCCGCCGCGACCAGCCACCACACCAGCAGCAGGGTGCCGACCGACAGCGCGACGCCCGTCACCCGGTGGAAGATCGACAGCGCGCTGGTGATCTGCGGACGGTAGATCTGAAGATGCGGCGACAGCGGCCGGCGCACCAGACGCCCGTCGGACGTCCGCGCCACCATCATCGCCTCGCGTGTGTCAGTCACGGCTCAACCCCTCGCCGGTTCTATCGAACGATCGACCTTGAGTGAGCAAGGACGGCCGCTTGTCAAGCCGCCGCCCCCGCGATCCGGTCCCGATCAGGCCGCCTTTTTGCCCAGGAGCCCCTGGGCCACCATCGTCTCGGCGATCTGCACGGCGTTGAGGGCCGCGCCCTTGCGGAGGTTGTCGCTCACGCACCAGAAGGCGATGGAGTTCTCGGCGGTCGGATCGCGCCGGATGCGCGAGACATAGACCGTGTCCTCGCCCACGCATTCCGCCTGCGTCACGTAGCCGCCGTCCTCGTGCTGATCGACCACGGTCACGCCGGGGGCATCGCGCAGGATCGACCGCGCCTCGCTGACGGATACCGGCCGCGTGCACTCGGCGACGACCGCGACCGCGTGGCCGATGAAGACCGGCACCCGGACGCAGGTGGCGAAGACCTGGATGTCCGGATCGACGATCTTGCGGGTCTCGACCGCCATCTTCCACTCCTCCTTGGTCGACCCGTCTTCCATGAAGCGGTCGATCTGGGGGATGCAGTTGAAGGCGATTTCCTTGGTGAACTGCTCGGGCTTGACCGGATCGTTGACGTAGAACGCCTTGGTGTGGGCGTAGAGCTCGTCCATCGCCTCCTTCCCGGCGCCGGAGACGGACTGATAGGTGGCGGCGACGATGCGGCGGACGCCGAAGCGGTCGTGCAGCGGCTTCAGCGGCACCACCATCTGGATCGTGCTGCAATTCGGGTTGGCGATGATCCGCCGCTTGGCAAAGCGCGCCAGCGCCTGCGGGTTCACCTCCGGCACCACCAGCGGCACGTCCGGTTCCATGCGGAAATGGCTGGTGTTGTCGATCACCACGCATCCCGCCTCGGCCGCGCGGGGGGCATGGACGGCGGAGACCGACGCGCCGGGGCTGAACAGGCCGATATCCCAGCCGCGGAAATCGAAGCTGTCCAGGGCCTGCACCCGCAGGACGGAGCGCTCGCCGAACGAGACTTCCTGTCCCACCGAGCGGCCGGAGGCGAGGGCCGCCACCTCGCTCACGGGAAATTGCCGTTCGGCCAGCGTTTTGAGCATCTCGCGCCCGACCGCCCCGGTGGCACCCACGACCGCGACCCTGTAGCCCATCGACCTGATCCCCAAGCGTTTGCCGCCCCGGCATTTGCTGCCGTGCGGCATGCAGGTAGCGCCGTCCCATGCCCCGCGACAAGCGCCGGCTGGGCAGGGCTGGCCCAACGCCGCCCGGCCGGGGCGCGGCAGGACGGGCCGAGCCGCGATTTGCCTCCGCCCGGCCGCGCCCGCATAAGCGCGGGCATGGACACGATCTTCCGCGGACGGCTGGAGACGCCGGGCGACCGCCGCCTCGCCTGGGTGGACGCGCTGTTCGTCGATCACGCCCTGTGGCGGCTGGTCTTCACCAATTTCGCGGCCGTCGTCCCCGGCCGGCTGTACCGGATGAACCACCCGACGCCCGGCCGGCTCGCGGCCGTGGTCGGGCGGCACGGCATACGCACCCTGATCAATCTGCGCGGCCCCACGGGCAACGGGTCCGACGCGCTGAGCCGGGAGGCCGCGGGCCGGCTGGGGCTCGCCTTCGTCGATGCGCCGCTTGAAAGCCGCGGCGCGCCGCAGCGCGACCGCGTGCTGCGGCTGATTGAGACCTACCGGACCATGGCCGAGCCGGGGCTGGTGCACTGCAAGTCCGGCGCCGACCGCGCCGGCCTCGCCGCCGCCATCTTCCTGCTGGCCCAGGGCGCGACGGCAAGCACGGCGATGCGCCAGCTCTCGTGGCGGTTCGGGCACGTGGCGCGGTCGAAGACCGGGGTGCTGGACGCGTTCCTGCTCACCTATGCCCGCGAGGCGGAGGGCCGCCTGTCCTTCGCCGACTGGGTCCGCACCGAGTACGACGAGGCCGCGCTGCGCCGGGACTGGCGGGCCGGCGGCATGGCGACCTTCCTCAACGACCGAGTCCTGGCACGGGAGTAGTCGCGCGCCGCCCCTTTCTGCGGCGCGGACCGCCGGCGCATGGTCGCGCCATGGACACCGCCGTCACGCCGTCGCCCCCCGTCCCCGCGCCGTCCGCAGAGACGCTCACGCTCGCCGCCCGCATCGACCACTACGTCGCGCGGACCGGCTTTCCGCGCTCGCTGTTCGTCAGCGAGGACGGCCGCATCGTCGGCACCTGGATCATGGGCAACGACTATCGGGTGAAATCCGGCTACTACGGCGGCTATCCGGCCGGCTACCTGCGTCGCATACGCGCGCTGTTCCCCGACAAGTCACGGATATTGCACGTGTTTTCCGGCCGCGTGGATCTCTCGGCGCTGCCGGGCGACACCGTGGACGTCAATCCGTCGCTGGCGCCCACCTATGTCGACGATGCCCAGAGCCTGATGGGCGTGCCGCTGGAGACCTATGACCTGGTGCTCGCCGATCCCCCCTACAGCGTGGAGGACGCCGAGCGGTACCAGACCACCATGATCCGGCGGAATCTCGTGATGCGGGCGCTGCAGCGCCTGCCGCCCGGCGCGCACGTGGTCTGGCTGGATCAGGTGTTGCCGATGTATCGAAAGGACCGCTTCGCCATCGACGGGGTGATCGGCATGGTCAAGAGCACCAATCACCGGTTCCGCGTCGTCACCATCTTCCGCCGGTTGCCCGACGCTCCCGCCTGATCCGCCTTGGGTACAGGCGGTCAGGCACTCCGCGCCGACACCAGCCGCCAGGTCGGGTCGCGCTGCGTGAGGTCGCGCTCGAACGACCAGATGTCGTCCAGCTCCGTCACCGCATCGGCCCCGGAGGCGATGGCGCCGTCGCGGGCGCGGACATAGCTGACCTGATCGGACACGAAACGCACGTCGATGCTGGCATGGGTGTCGTGCAGCCGCGCCGCCTCGATCGAGGCGCCGGTGATGGCCCGCACCTCCGTCACCTGGGTCTCGCCCGCCGCCTCGCGCGCGGCGATCGCGGCGTCGAAGGCGGCGAAGATTTCCGGCCCCAGCAGCGGCCGCAGCGTGTCGCGCCGCCCCTCGGCATAGGCGCCGACGATCAGGGTGAACGCCTTCTCCGCCCCGGCGAGGAAGCCGGCGGGGGTGAAGCTGCGGTCGATCGTCTGCATGCGCAGCAAGGTCTGGCCGACCGGACCGGCCGGGTCCGGCAGCGGCCGGCCGGGGGGCGCGACCGGTTCGGCGCGGGCGTCGATAACCGGGGCCTTGCGCCCGCCCGTCGTGTCGGCCGCCGGCCTGAACGCCTCACCCTGACGCTCGAACCCGGTCCGCCGGCCCAGGATGCTGCGCAGGCGCAGCACCAGGAACGCGGCGATCATCCCAAACAGGACGAGGTCGATCGGAAACCCGTTGGCGCTGCCCATGCTCTCTGCTCTCGCTCCGGACCCTAGACATAGGGCGTCTTCGCCCGCGCACAAAGGCGCGCCTTGGCCGCGCCCCCCGGTCCCCAACCGGCCCGGCCCATGGTATCCGCCCGGACATGATCCTGCTCCGACACGGCCAAAGCGAATTCAACCTCCATTTCACCCAGACGCGCCGCGATCCCGGCATCGAGGACCCGTCGCTCACCGACCTCGGGCGGGAGCAGGCGCGGGCGGCCGGGCAGGCCCTTCGTGACGCCGGCATCAGGCGCATCATCACCTCGCCCTATACCCGCACGCTGCAGACGACCGCCCACGTGCTGGAGGCGATCGACGCCCCGGTGCTGATCAACCCGCTGGTGCGGGAGCGCTATGCCTTCGCCTGCGACATCGGCACGCCCCGCACCGAGCTGGCCATGCGCTGGCCGGACCACGGTTTCGACCATCTGGACGAGGTCTGGTGGCCGCCGGCCGAGGAGACGGCGGACAGCATCATCGGCCGCGCCCGCCGCTTCCGCGCCGAGATGGCGGCGGTCGACGGCTGGGAAGACACGCTGGTCGTCACCCACTGGGGGTTCATCCTCTCGCTCACCGGGCAGAGCGTGATGAACGGCCAGTGGCTGCGCTGCGACCCGCGGGCGGAGGGGCCGGCGACCATCACCTGGAAGGCCTGATCCGCCCGGCGTGGCCTGGCTCCCGGCATCCGGACGCCCCCGTCGCTGATGCGCCGGGACCCGGCTTGGCTCTAGGCTCGCACGACCGCCCGTGCTACCGCGCTGCCCCCAAGGCATGTAGCCCGGCGCAACGCGTGGACGGCCGCGCAGGCGGTCGGCGCCGCGCCCGTCACACCAGGACCGTTTCACGGAGAGCGTCCATGTCACAAAGCACGCCCGCCCCGCTGGCCCAGCAAGGCGCGCAGTCGCTGCCGCTGGTCGTCAACGCCCAGTACGTCAAGGACATGTCGTTCGAGGTCCCGGGCGCCCCGCAGGTCTACACGCAGCTGCGCAGCCAGCCGGCGGTCAACATCAACCTCGACGTCCAGGCCCGCCGCGTCGGGGATCAGACCAACGTCTACGAGGTCACGCTGGTCATCCGCGCCGAGGCCGGCATGCCGGCCGCCAACGGCGCCGACGGCGCGGCCCCGCCCAACGTGATGCCGCAGACGCTGTTCGTGGCGGAGCTGTCCTATGCCGGCGTGTTCACCCTGAACAACCTGCCGGAAAACGCGGTCGAACCGGTGCTGCTGGTGGAATGCCCCCGGCTGCTGTTCCCCTTTGCCCGCAACATCCTGGCCGAGGTGACGCGCGACGGCGGCTTCCCGCCGGTGCTGCTGCAGCCGATCGACTTCGTCGCCCTGTGGCAGGCCCGCCGTCAGCAGGCCGGGCAGGGACCGGGCCCCGTCGCCACCGCCTGACGCCGCGCGCCCTGACGTCTCGCCGCCGGGACCCGGATCAGGCCATCAGCCAGACCGGGTCCTTCAGCCGCGCCACCAGCGCCGCATGCGCCGCCAGCGCCGCCTCGTCCGGCACCACCAGGACGGGGCGGCGGGCGGCGGTGAACGTATAGGCCACCAGCGGCATCGCCGCCTCCTCCGCCTCGGCCACCAGTGACAGGCCGCGCTGCCGGCCGCCCGTGAGCTGGACATACACCTCGGCCAGCAGCTTGCAGTCGAGCAGCGCGTTGTGCGTGGTGCGCGCCGACAGATCGATGCCGTAACGCCGGCACAGCGCATCGAGACTGTTGGGCAGGCCCGGAAAGTGCGTCTTCGCCAGCGCCAGCGTATCGATCATCCGCGCCGGATCGAGCCGGGGCCGGCCGATGCGCGCCAGTTCCGCGTCCAGGAAGCCGAAGTCGAACGGCGCGTTATGCGCGACCAGCGGATCGTCGCCGAAGAACGCCAGCAGGGCATCCGCCGTGTCCTCGAACCGCGGCTTGCCGGCGACGTCGGCGGCGGTGATGCCGTGGATGCGGCTCGCGTCCTCGGGGATGTCGCGGCACGGATCGATCAGCGTGTGAAACGTCCGGCCCGTGGGCAGATCGTTGATCAGTTCGAGCGCCGCGACCTCGATGACGCGGTCGCCCCTCGCCGGATCAAGCCCTGTGGTTTCCGTGTCGAACAGGACGGACCGGCTCATGCTCTCTCCCCCCGCGCGTGAGGCACCGGACCAGCCGGCGGATGGCGCGCTGCGCGTGATGGCGCGACAGGCCGGTCTGTACCACGTGGTCGGCGAGTCGCCGCTTCTCGCGGTCCGGCATCTGGCGCCCGATGATGGCGCTGATCTGCGCCTCGTCCATCTTGCCGCGCAGGCGCACGCGATGGCGCTGCACCGCGGGCGGGGCGGATACGACGACGACGCGATCGACCCGGCGCCGGCCGCCGGTCTCGAACAGCAACGGTATGTCGAGCACCA
>NZ_BANB01000050.1 GCF_000964365.1 Acidisphaera rubrifaciens HS-AP3
CGGCGGCGGCCGAGGCGATCGTCTCGCGGTATTCGAAGCCAGGCTCGCCGAGCGCCACGCGCATGTCGACGAGGCCGGGGCAGAGGATGGCGCCCGCCGGCGCCGTGACGACGCTGGCCCCGTCCGGATGGCCGAGGCCGGTGCCGTGGTCGAAGATGCGCCCGTCGCGCACCAGCAGATCGCCCGGCGCGTCCAGCCCGACCGCCGGATCGAGCAGGCGGACGCCGGTGAAGAGCAGAGGCGGGGAAGACATCGTGCGAACGGTTCCGATGCGGCGGGGCGGACGGCGCGGGATGCGGCGGACGGGGGTCATCGTTCCAGCGCCGGCGCGGGACGTAAAGGGCGCGCCGGCCTGCGTCCAGCTTTGCAGTCCTCCGCCGTCCGGCTACATGCGGGGCGAGGCTAGCTCCACCCCCGACATCGAGGATCGACCCTGATGACACAGCAAACGCGGAACGTACGGATGGCGCTCGCCATCGGGCTTGCGGGCGCCATGTTCGCCGCCGCGCCCGTGCGCGCCGCCGGACCGACGACCGACCCCGCCAGCGTCCAGTCCGGCACCTATGCAGTGGAGCCGAACCACACGGCGATCGTGTTCGGCGTCTCGCACATGGGCTTCACCACCTATTACGGCAGCCTGACCGGCGCGTCCGGCACGCTGACGCTGTCGGCCAAGGAGCCGCAGACCAGCAAGCTCGAGATCAGCGTGCCGACCGCGAGCGTGGACGTGCCGAGCGAGAAGCTGGAGGGCGAGCTGAAGTCCCCGGCGTGGCTGGATGCCGCGAAGTATCCGGCGATCACGTTCCGCTCCACCGCCGTCAAGCGGACCGGCAAGATGACGGCGCAGGTGACCGGTGATCTGACGCTGCACGGGGTGACCAAGCCGGTCACGCTGTCGGTGCGGTTCGAGGGCGCGGGCATGAACCCGATCGACAAGAAATACACGGTCGGGTTCGAGGCGACCGGCAAGATCATGCGCAGCGAGTTCGGCGTGAAGACCTACGTGCCGCTGATCGGCGACGAGGTGGACCTCCGCCTGTCGGGCGCGTTCGAAAAGCAGGGCTGACGGCCCGGCCGGTGCCGCCCCGACGGGCGGCGCCGGCCATCCCGCCGGGCCGGTCATCCCGCCGCGCCGGGCGATCAGGCCGCGGCGCGTGTCCCCTCGTCGTCGAACGACATGGTGATCTCCGAGGCTTCCGCGGCGGCGGACTGCATCTTCTCGGCGATCGTGCGGATCACCGCGCTCTGTTCCACGACGGCGCCGGCGACCGATCCCACCGATTCCCGCACCGTGCCAATCGCCTGCGCGATCTCGCCGAAGATCGCGATGACCTCGCCCGAGGCGGTCTGCACCGACTGGATTTCGCGCGCGATGCGCTCGATCGCGGTCGCCGTCTGCTGCGCGAGGGATTTCACCTCGCTCGCGACCACCGCGAAGCCGCGACCGGCCTCGCCCGCGCGCGCGGATTCGATGGTCGCGTTGAGCGACAGCAGCGTCGTCTGGCTGGCGATCTGCTGTATCAGCTGCGTCACACCGGTCATCGCCTGCGCCGCGTCGCTCAGCCGCAGCGTGGTCTTGTCGGCCCCCGAGATCTGGCGGTGGATGCCGTCCACGAACGCCTCCGATCGCGTCATGTTCGACGAAATCTCCTCGACCGAGGCGGTCATCTGCTGCACGGCGGAGGCGATCGCGTTGACGTTGCCGAACACATGCTCGGCCGAGGCGATCGCCCGCCGCTGCGACGTCACGCGCTGCGTGATGTCGGTGGCGTACTTGACGACCTTGTAGGGCCGGTCGTCGAGATCGAGGATCGGGTTATACGTCGCCTGCAGCCACACCGTCCGCCCGTCGCGTCCGATGCGGCGGTAGGTGGAGGCGTGGTATTCGCCCCGGCGCAGCTTCTCCCAGAACGCCTCGTAGTCCGGCCCGCGTGCCTCGGCCGGGTCGACGAACATGCTGTGGTGGCGCCCCTGGATCTCGGCCAGCGTGTAGCCCATCGTGCGCAGCATGTTCTCGTTAGCGCCGAGGATGCGGCCGGTCAGGTCGAATTCGATCACCGCCTGCGCCCGTCCGATCGCCGCGACCTGTCCGGCGAGGTCGGCGTCGTGGCGTTTGCGGGCCGAGATGTCCGTGGCGTATTTAACGACCTTGCACAGCACGCCGTCGAGGTCGCGGACCGGGGTGTAGGTGGCGTGTATCCATACCTCCCGGCCGCCCTTGCCCAGCCGCTTGTATTCCGCGGTCTGATGCTCGCCCCGGCGCAGCGCCGCCCAGAAAGCGCGATAGGCGGCGCCGTCGCGCTCGGCGGGTGTCACGAACATGCCGTGGTGGCGGCCGCGGATTTCCTCGAGCGCATAGCCCATGGCGTCGAGGAAGTTCTGGTTGGCGGTCAGGATGTTGCCGTCGAGGTCGAACTCGATCACCGCCTGCGACTGATTGATCGCCGCCGTCTGTCCGGCGACGTCGGCGTCGTGCCGTTTCTGCGCGGTGATGTCGATCGCGTATTTGACGATGCTGACGGGCCGGCCGCCGCGTCCGATGACCGGGTTGTAGGTCGCCCGTATCCAGATCGTCTGGCCGGCCTTCGTCAGGCGGCGGTATTCCGCCGACTGATATTCGCCGCGCCGGAGGCTGTCCCAGAAGGCGGCGTAGGCGGCGCCGTCGCGCTCCTCCGGCGCGACGAACAGCCGGTGATGGCGACCCTTGATCTCGGCCAGCGCATAGCCGGTGAGCTTCAGGAAATTGTCGTTGGCCGTGAGGATGTTGCCGTCCGGATCGAATTCGACCACCCCGAGCGAGCGATCGAGTGCGGCGAGCTTTGCGCGCTCGGCGCGCCGGCGCGCGCCACCCTTCAATCGTATCAACCTGCCATCTCCTGTCGCGGCACAGCGTCCGCGACAGGTTCAGCCCGGATGGCTTAATACTTTCATTACATCACAAGCGGATCGTGGCCGCCGCCCGGCCGATCAGGCCGGAATCCGCACCGGCAGCTCGGTGATGCCATGGATGAAGGCCGAATAGACGCGCTTCGGCTCGCCCATGACCTCGATCACCGGGAAGCGCCGCAGGATCTCCTCCCACAGGATGCGCAGCTGCAGCTCGGCCAGCCGGTTGCCGACGCAGCGATGGATGCCGAAGCCGAACGACAGGTGCTGGCGCGCCCGCTTGCGGTCGATGATGAAGCGGTCCGGCTCCTCGATCGCCTCCTCGTCCCGGTTGCCGGAGATGTACCACATCACGACCTTGTCCCCGGCCGGGATCACCTGTCCGCCGATCTCGGTATCGGCGATCGCCGAGCGCCGCATGTGCGACAGCGGCGTCTGGTAGCGGATGATCTCCGGCACCATCGTCTCGATCAGCGCCGGGTTCTCCCGCAGTTTGCGGTATTCGTCCGGGTTCCGATTGAGGAACAGCAGGCCGCCGCTGATCGAGTTGCGGGTGGTATCGTTCCCGCCCACGATCAGCAGGAGCAGGTTGCCGAGAAACTCACGCGGCGGCATCTGCTTCGTCGATTCGCCGTGCACCAGCATGGAAATCAGGTCAGGCCGCGGCTCCTTCTGCGCGCGTTCCTGCCACAGGCGCATGAAATAGCCCGCGCATTCGGCAAAGACGGCCTCGCGCTTCTCCTCGCTGTCGATGAAGCCGCCGGCGTTGATGTCGGCCGTCGCGCAATCCGACCAGAAGCTGAGCTTGTGCCGGTCCTCGAACGGGAAATCGAACAGGGTCGCGAGCATCTGCACGGTCAGCTCGATCGAGACGTGCTGCACCCAATTGAACGTCTCGCCGCGCGGCAGACCCTCCAGGATGCGGATCACCCGTTCGCGGATCAGCCCCTCGAAACGCGCGAGGTTGGCGGGGGCGACGATCGGCTGCACCACCTTGCGCTGCTCGTCATGGCGCGGCGGGTCCATGGCGATGAACATCGGCAGTTCCAGATCCTTGGGCCGGTCGCGGATCGTGATCCCGCCCAGGCTGGACGCGGAGGACAGCGTCTTGTGCGCCAGCTCCGCCTGCATGATGTCCTTGTAGCGCGTGATCGACCAGAACGGTCCGAACCGGCTGTCCGCCGTGTAGTGGATCGGCGCATCGCGGCGCAGGCGCGCGAAATACGGCATCCAGACATCATCGCGGAACAGCGCCGGATCGCTGACGTCGATGCGGTCGAGCGGCACCGTCGCGGCCAGATGCGCATGGTCCAGGGTCGGCAGCGTGTCCATGACAATCCTCCCGAGGGACGGCTTATTATCTAATGTTGCGATTCCGGCATCCGCACGACAAGCCCGTCGAGCGCCGCGGTCATCTCGATCTGGCACGACAGCCGGGAATTGGGCTGCGCGGTCGCCGCGAAACCGAGCATGCTCGTCTCCTGCTCGCCCTGCGGCGGCAGTTTCGCGAGCCAGGCCTCGTCCACGTAGACGTGGCAGGTGGCGCAGGCGCATTCGCCGCCGCAATCGGCGTCGATGCCGGGGACGTTGTTGTCCACCGCGCCGCGCATCACCGACAGCCCCACCGGGACGTCGATCGCATGCGGTGTGCCGTCATGCTCGATATAGGTCACCTTAGGCACTCGGATACCTCCGTCGGGTCGTCGTTGCGGGCGCGGCACAGGGCGCGCGGGACTGGCGTGGTCACTCCGGCAGCATCGTCTGCGCGAGCGGACAGGCCGGATCGGCGAGGCGCGCGGGGTCGAGCCGGCGCCGCCGCCCGATGATCATGCGTCCGGCAGCGAAGTCGGTTACGGCATTCACCGTCTCGATCGTAACGAGGCGGTCGCCGGCGTCCAGATGCGCGACGGAGAAAGCGCCCGCCGTCTGCCTGACGATCCGCGGGACCGCCCCGACCGGCAGCCCGGCGATCTGGATGCGCAGGTCGTACTGGTCGGACCAGAACCACGGCACCTCGGGCGGTGGGGGCGGCCGGCCGCACAGGGCGGCGGCGGCCTGCTTGGCCTGTTCCGTCGCGTTCGGCACGCTCTCCAGCCGGCCGGTCGTCGCATACAGGGGCAGCGGCCGTCGGGTGCAGTCGCCGATCGCCTGGATCGCCGGGTCGTCGGTGCGGCAGGCGGCGTCCACCACGATGCCGTTGTCGCAGGCGAGGTCGCAGCCGCGGGCGAGCGCGTCGCAGGGCACGGCGCCCACGCCGACCAGCGTCGCGTCGCATGCCACCACCGTGCCGTCCCCGAGGCGCACGCCCGCCACGCGATCGCCGGCCCCATCCAGGGCCGCCCCATCCAGGCCTGCCCCATCCAGGCTTGCCACGTCCGCGGACAGCCGGATCGCCACGCCAGCGGCGGCGTGGGCGGCGTGGATGTAGGCGGCGAGTTCCGGGCTTGCCACGCGGGCCAGCAGCCGCGCCTCCCGTTCGATCACGGTCACCGCGAGGCCGAGCCGCACGGCCGTCGCCGCCACCTCCAGCCCGACATAGCCGCCGCCGATCACCGCGAGCCGCGCCCCGGGCGACAGCGCCGCGCGCAGCCGGGTCGCGTCGTCCTGCGTCCGCAGTTCCAGCACGCCCGGCAGATCCATGCCGGGCAGCGCCAGCCGGCGGGGCGCGCAGCCGGTCGCCAGGATCAGCCGGTCATAGGGCAGGCGCGTCCCGTCCGCGAGGATCGCGGCACGTCCGGCCCGGTCGATCGCCTCCACCCGCACGCCGGTGCGCAGGTCGATGCGCTGCTCCGCGTAGAATCCGGGTGCCCGCAGCCGCAGATCGGCGTCCGTGGCGGTGCCGGCGAGCCAGGCCTTGGACAGCGGCGGACGCTGATAGGGGGAAGCCGCCTCGGCGCCCACCAGGGTGATCGAGCCGGTCCAGCCGTACTGGCGCAGCAGCGCCGCCGCCGTGGCCCCTGCCTGCCCGGCGCCCACGATCAGCACACGTCCCGCGTCATCCGCCACCGGTCACCCCCGCCGCCGTGCCGCCGCATTCGAAACCACGGCGGTGGCGCGGTCAAACACCCCGCCCTATTCGATCAGGTAGTTGCCGTATTTGGCCCGCAACGCCGTCTTCTGCAGCTTGCCGGTGGCGGTGTGGGGCAGCTCGTCCACGACGATCACGGCGTCGGGCAGCCACCATTTGGCGATGCGGCCCTCGTAGACCGCGAGGACGGCCTCCGGGGTCAGGGTCGCGCCGGGGCGCGGGACCACCAGCAGCAGCGGCCGCTCGTCCCATTTCTTGTGCGCGGCGCCGATCACCGCCGCCTCGGCCACGTCGGGGTGGGAGACCGCGATGTTTTCCAGCTCGATGGAGCTGATCCACTCGCCGCCCGACTTGATCACGTCCTTCGACCGGTCGGTGATCAGCATGAAGCCATCGGGGTCGATGGTCGCCACGTCGCCCGTCATGAACCAGCCGTTCTCGTCGAGCGCGCTGCCCGGCTCCTGTCCGTAATAGGCGCTGGCGACCCAGGGGCCGCGCACCTTGAGGTTGCCGAAGCGCTCGCCGTCCCACGGCAATTCCTGGTCGTCGTCGTCGACGATCTTCATGTCCACGCCGAACACGACGCGGCCCTGCTTCTGCGCCAGCCGCTCGCGCTCCTCCAGGCTCAGGCCGGCATGCATCGGCCGGGGCGCATTATAGGTGCCGAGCGGGCTCGTCTCCGTCATGCCCCAGGCGTGATCGAGCTGGATGCCGTATTCGCGCCCGAACGCCTCGATCAGCAGCGGCGGCGCGGCCGAGCCGCCAACCACGAGGCGCCTGACCGTCTCCAGCCGCTCGCCGCTCGCGCGCAGATGCTGCAACAGGCCGAGCCATACCGTGGGCACGCCGGCCGACATGGTCACACGCTCGCCGTTCATCAGCGCGGTCACGCTGGCCCCGTCCAGATGCCGCCCCGGCATCACCAGCGCCGAGCCCGCGAGCGCCGAGGTGTAGGGCACGCCCCAGGCATTGGCGTGGAACATGGGCACCACCGGCGTGATGCGGTCCACCGCGCGTATGCCCATCACGTCCGTGGCCACGGTGGCATAGGCGTGCAGGAGCGTGGAGCGGTGGCTGTAGACAACGCCCTTCGGCCGGCCCGTGGTGCCCGACGTGTAGCAGATCGCGCTCGCGGTGTTCTCGTCGAACACGGGCCAGTCGTAGTCGTCGTCCGCCGCGTCGAGCAGGTCCTCGTAGCAGCCCAAGGTCATGCCGGCCGGCAGTGTCACCTTCGGCATGTGGGCCGGGTCGGTCATGAACACGACGGCGCGCAGGGTGCCGGTCAGGCGAGGGGCGATCTGCTCGACCAGCGGGACAAAGGTGGTATCGGCCAGCAGCACGCAGTCGGCCGCGTGGTCGGCGATGTAGGTGAGATCGTCGGGATGCAGGCGGGGATTGAGCGTGTGGACCACCGCCCCCATGCCGGAGACGCCGTAATAGATTTCGAGATGCCGGTGGCCGTTCCAGGCGAGCGTCGCCACCCGGTCGCCGTCCTTCACGCCAAGGCGCTGCAGGGCCCGCACCAGCCGCCGGGCGCGCCGTTCGATACCGGCCCAGTCCGTGCGGTGGAGGTCGCCCTCCACGGTCTTGGAGACGATCTCGGTTGTCCCGTGATAGCGGGCGGCGTGCTTCAGCAGCCCCCCGATCATCAACGGATGGTTCTGCATCAGTCCCAGCATGCCGATAGGCCTCCCCCGACGCTTCGTGCTTCTTGGATCGTCGCCGATCCTAAGCACAGAAGCGCGGCGGTTTCACCTGCCCCCGGGGTCGGCCGATGCCGCCCGGTGGGGGGGGGAAGGGGGCCGGGCGTCAGCGGTGGGACGCGATGAACGCCTTGATCCGGGGCGCGACCTCGCTGCGGAAGCGCTGGCCGTTGAACAGGCCGTAATGGCCCACGCCCTCCTGCTCGTGATGCGCCCGCATCCGCTCCGGCAGGTTGCGCGTCAGCCGGTGCGCCGCGCGCGTCTGGCCGATGCCGGAGATGTCGTCGCGTTCGCCCTCGATGGTGAACAGCGCCGTCTGTTCGATCGCGGCGGGGTCCACCAGCCGGTTGGACGACACCAGCAGGCCGCGCGGCAGGAGGTGTTCGTGAAACACCGCGCGGATCGTCTGCAGGTAGTAGTCGGCGGACAGGTCCATCACCGAGCGGTATTCCTCGTAGAAGCGCCGCTTGGAGCCGAGGCTTTCGCCGTCGCCCTGCACGAGGTGCTGGAACATCTGCCAGTGCGCCTCGACATGCCGGTCGAGGTTCATCGCCATGAAGCCGGCGAGCTGGAGAAACCCCGGATACACGAGGCGGCCGGCGCCGGGGTTGCCGAACGGGACGGCGTGGATGGTGTTGCGCCGGAACCAGTCCATGTCGTGGTCCTTGGCGAAGGTATTCACCGCCGTCGGCGCCTCGCGCGTGTCGATCGGACCGCCGATCAGGGTCATGCTGGCCGGCGTCGCGGGGTCATGCGTCTCGTTCATCAGCGAGACGGCGGCCAGCACCGGCACGGCCGGCTGACAGACCGCGAGGACATGCGTGCGGGGACCAAGGACCTGCAGGAACTCGATCACGTGGTCGATGTAGTCGTCGAGATTGAACGCCTCCTCGCCGACCGGGACCACGCGGGCGTCCGTCCAGTCGGTGATGTAGACGTCGTGATCGGGGAGGAAGGCGGCGACCGTGCCGCGCAGCAGCGTCGCGAAATGTCCCGACATCGGCGCCACGATCAGCAGCCGCGGATCGGCCGGACGGTCGACCAGGCGGCGGAAGCGCTTCAGCTTGCCCCACACCCGCGCATGCACGACATCCTCGATGATCGGCACCGGTTCGCCGTCGATCAGCGCTTCGGTATGGCCGAAGCGCGGCTTGCCGAAGCGGCGGGTCGAATACTCGACGCTGTCGAGCATCGCGGCCGTGACCCGACCGAGCGGCGTCTGGCGGAGCGGATTGTAGGGAAAGTCGAGGACCGACAATGCGTTACTGGCAAAGAAGTGCATGGGTGCCAGCGCAAGGCGCTGCAGCTCGTAGGATTCGTAGAGCATGAGTTCGGGGTCCGCCTGTTTCCTCGTCCGTCCGGCAGGGCGCCGGACGTGGCCCGCTTTTCACGGGTGTCTGTGTTGGCGCAGGCTCGACGGCATGTCACGGTGACGGACCGCATTCTGCGTCAGCAAAGCCAGACACACGGTGCTGCGTTGCGGCAAGTCAAATAAGCATCCGCTGGCCGCGCGGGCGGCAACCCAGCCCTGTCTGACGCGCGCATATTGACATACGGAGGATGAACACGATGGCCGATGCGTTGAAATCTGCCTTGATCGTGGGCGCCGGCAGCGGATTGAGCGCGTCGCTTGCCCGCCGTTTTGCCCGCGAGGGACTGCACGTGGTCGTTGCCGCGCGTCATCCCGACCGGCTTGCCGCGTTGTGCGGCGAAACCGGCGCGGAAGCGGTTGCCTGCGACGCGACGCAGCCGGCGCAGGTCGCCGCGCTGTTCCACGCTTTGCCCGCCGGCGCGCCGGACATCGTCGTCTACAACGCCGCGTCCCGCACCCGTGGCCCGTTCGTGGAGCTGGATGCCGACGGCGTCGCCCAGACCCTCGCCTCCTGCGCGTTCGCCGGCTTCCTCGTCGGACAGGCAGCGGCGCGGCGCATGCTGACGCGCGGGCGCGGCGTGATCCTGTTCACCGGCGCCTCGGCCAGCGTGAAGGGGTATGCGCAGTCCGCGCCGTTCGCGATGGGCAAGTTCGCGCTGCGCGGCCTGGCACAGAGCATGGCCCGCGAACTGGCGCCGCAGGGCATCCATGTCGCGCATGTCGTCATCGACGGCGGCATACGCAGCGCCGCGCGGCCCGAGCGGGTCGATCCGCCGGACCAGCCCGACAGCATGCTCGACCCCGACGCAGTAGCCGAGACCTACTGGCAGCTCGCCACTCAGCCGCGCAGCGCCTGGGCGTGGGAAATCGAGCTACGTCCGTGGGTGGAGCGGTTCTGATGCGCGCGCCGCGATCGATCCATCGGCTGCTGGCACCCGCGCTCGCGTTCCTTCTGGCATGGAGCGCCGGCGCGCGTGCGCAGGACGTCGATCCGAGCCGGCTGCGCGTGCCGCCCGGCTTCGCCATCGCAATCTATGCGCACGTGCCGGGCGCGCGGTCGCTGGCGGTCGGGCCCGGCGGCATCGTGTTCGTCGGCACGCGCGAGGCGCACGTCTACGCGGTGACGCCCGATGGCCGCGCGCAGGTGTTCGCCCCGGACGTTACGTTCCATGACCCGAACGGTGTCTGCTTCGGCCCCGGCGGCACGCTGTATGTCGCAGAGCGAAACCGCATCCGTGCCTTCCCCCGCGCCAACGCGCTCGATCCCGCGTTTCACGACGTGGTGCCGGAGGGCGCGCTCATTCCGCCGGACGAGGCGCGCAGCGGCAACCACGCGGCGCGCTATTGCCGCGTCGGCCCCGACGGCGGCCTGTTCGTGGCGGTGGGACAGCCATACAACGTGCCGCCGCGCGAGAAGCTCGCGCTGTATGCCCGCGTCGGCATGGGTGCGATCCTGCGCTTCACGCGCGACGGGCATGGCCGCACGATCTATGCGTCCGGCATACGCAACTCCGTCGGACTCGACTTCAATCCGCATGACGGGACGCTGTGGTTCACCGACAACCAAGTGGACATGATGGGCGATGACATCCCGCCCGGCGAACTCAACCGCGCGACGCATGCCGGTCAGAATTTCGGCTTCCCCTGGTACGGCGGCGGCCATACCCGCACGCATGAATACGCCGACGACACGCCGCCGCCGGACCTTGTCTTCCCGCAGGTGGAGATGATCGCGCATGCCGCTGATCTCGGCATGATCTTCTATCGCGGGCATCAGTTTCCCCCGGCGTATCGGGGCGCGATCTTCTCGGCGCAGCACGGGTCGTGGAACCGCACGGTGCCGGTCGGCGCGCGGGTCATGGTGACGTTCCTGCACCGCGACGGCACGGCGGCGAGCACGCAGGTCTTCGCCGATGGCTGGCTCGACGCGACGGCGCATCGCTACATGGGTCGCCCGGTCGATGTCGCGATGCTGCGCGACGGCAGCCTGCTGGTCTCAGACGATTATGCGGGGCTGATCTGGCGCATCACCTACCGCGGCTCATAGGCGCCGTGCGCGTCAGTGCCGCGGGACGCTGACGAACAGCGCCTCCGGGCCGCCGATCGACGCCCAGAACAGGCAGTGATGCGCCTCGCCGAAGTCGCGCGGCGCCGCCGCCGGCTCGGCGAAGGTCTCGAACGGGGCGCCGGCCGTCGCCCCCGTCCACTGCGCGATCATGCGCGCCGACAGCGCGGCGTCGTGCCCGGCGAGCGGCTTGCCCTCGCCGTCATGGCCGAACACGTAGGCGAGCTCGGTCGTGTGCGCGTCGCCGAGCGGGATGTCCGGGGGGCTGACGGGGGCGACCGGCAGCGGGAAGTTGCGCGCCGGATCCGGCTGGCGGAACTCATAGCCCTGCACCGGCACGATCGGCGCCAGGGCCTCGCGCACCGCGGCGCTCGGGCAGGCGAAGAAACTGTCGGTCACGATGGCGGCGAGCGCCGCGCCCGGCGACGGGTAGGCCGAGGGCGGATAGGCGGCGTCGACATCGGCGGCATGGGCGCCGAAGGCACGCGCCTCGATCGCCTGCCGGTCGTCCTGGTTCAGCGCGCGGCCGACTGATTTCTCCGCGACCGTCGCGAAATACGTGCCCTCGTCGGCGTTGGTGCCGATCAGCACCGGCACGTGGTTGAAGAAGCCGGCGTTGAACGCGGCGCGCGGCGCGTTGGGGATGACATGGCCGTCGATCGTCGGCAGCGGGCCGCCATGCGCGAGGAACGCCGAGACGGGGGCCGCGCGCAGGCAGTCGGCGGTCGCGGCATCGTCGTCCTTGTCGCAGCCGATTGCGGCGACGACCGGCTTGTCATGCGCCTCGGCGGTGGCGAGCGGCGGGGCGGTGCCGTCGTTCGCGCTCTCCACGATCGCGCGCTGGAACAGCCCGCCCGCCCGCGGCATCGCCAGCAGATAGAGCACCGAAATGCCGCCGGCCGATTCGCCGAATACCGTCACGCGGCGCGGATCGCCGCCGAAGCGCGCGATGTTGTCCTGCACCCAGTGCAGCGCCGCGACCTGATCGAGCAGGCCGTAATTGCCGGACGTATGCGCCCGGTTCTCCGCGTCGAGCGCCGGGGCGGCGAGGAAGCCGAGCGTGCCGAGCCGGTAGTTCAGCGTCACCACGACGGCATGACCCTGCCGCGCGAGATCGGTGCCGCCGTAGCGTGGGCCCGGGCCGTTGGGGTTGCGCGTCGTGTCGCCGCCGTCGCCGGCGTTGAAGCTGCCGCCGTGGATGAACACCATCACCGGCAGGTCCTTTGCCCCCACCGGCGCCCAGACATTGAGGAACAGGCAGTCCTCGTCCGTGCTGCCGGGGCCGATGCGCGGCAGCTGCGGACAGGCGCTGCCGTAATGGTCCGCGATGCGCGGCGCGGTCCACGCGACGGGCGGCGCCGGTGGCCGCAACCGCCGCTCGCCCACCGGCGGGGCGGCGTAGGGGATGCCGAGGAAGCGCGCGATGCCGTCCACGGTCTGCCCGACCACCGGGCCTGACGCCGTCTGCACCTGCGGTGCCGCGTCGGCCCGCGCCGTCTGGGTGGCGAGCAGCAGGCCGAGCAGGGCACAGGGCCACAGCGCTGCGCGCATGGTGGTCGATCCTCCCGTGGCGGGTGCCTCGTCCGGCCCCGCCTTGTTGTGACCCGCGCTAGCTGACGCCGTAGCGGCGGAACCAGTCGAGCATGCGCTGCCAGCCGTCGCGCGCGTCCGCCGCACGGTAGCTTGGCCGGTAGTCGGCGTGAAACCCGTGCGGCGCGTCGGGATAGACGACGATCTCGACGATGCGGCCGGCGCGCCGCGCGTGCCGCGCCGCCGCCTGCACCTCGGCGATGTCGATGCTCTTGTCCTGCCCGCCGTACAGGCCGAGCAGCGGGCAATTCAGCTTCGTCGCCATGTCCGACGCCGTGCGCGGCTGGATCGGGCTGCGCGGGCCGCCGATCGGACCGTACCAGGCGACCGCCGCCCGCAGCCGCGGGTTGTGCGCGGCGTACAGCCACGTGTCGCGCCCGCCGCGGCAGAACCCGGTGACGCCGAGCCGCCCGCCGTCGCCGTGATTGACATCGGCCGACCAGCGGGCCGCGGCATCGAGATCGGCCAGCATCTGCGCGTCGGGCGCCTTGAGGATCACGTCGCGGATGATCGCCTTCGCGTCGGTCATCTTCGACAGGTCCGCGATGCGCGCGTACAGCTCCGGCGCGACGGCGGCATAGCCGGCATGGGCGAGCCGGCGGCAGACGTCCTTGATGTATTCGTGGACGCCGAAGATCTCCTCGATCACCAGGATCGTCGGAAAGGGGCCGCGCCCGTCCGGCCGCGCGTAATAGGCGGGGAGGTGATCGCGGCCCGACGCGATGGTCGTCTCGCCCGCGACGATGCCCGCCGCGTCGGTATGGGTCGCCTGCGCCTCCACCCGTGCGGTCGCGAGGGTGAAGCCGCTGATCAGCCCGGACGTGACGACGGCGCGGCGGCCGAGCGGGAAGCGGGAGACGCCGTCCGCCTCCGTCCCGGCGAGGTCGCGGTCATCGGTCATGCCATCGTTTCCTGGTGTTCCGTGTCGGCCTCAGTCGGCCGCCGCGACGTGCTCGCGCGCCATCGCCGCCTTGAGGTTGGCGTCGATGCGCGAGAGGAAGTCCTGCGTGTTCAGCCAGGGCTGGTCGGGGCCGATCAGCACCGCCAGATCCTTCGTCATCGCCCCCGATTCCACCGTCTCGACGCAGACGCGCTCCAGCGTCTCGGCAAAGGCGGTGACGTCGGGCGTGTTGTCGAAGCGGCCGCGATACTGCAGCCCGCGCGTCCAGGCGAAAATCGACGCGATCGGGTTGGTGCTGGTCTCGCGGCCTTTCTGATGCTCGCGATAGTGGCGGGTGACGGTGCCGTGCGCCGCCTCGCTCTCGACCGTCTGGCCGTCCGGGCTCATCAGCACCGAGGTCATCAGGCCGAGCGAGCCGAAGCCCTGCGCCACGATATCGCTCTGCACGTCGCCGTCATAGTTCTTGCACGCCCAGACATAGCCGCCGTTCCACTTCAGCGCGCTGGCCACCATGTCGTCGATCAGGCGATGCTCGTAGGTCAGGCCGCGGCGGTCGAACTCGTCCTTGAACTCGGCGTCGAAGATGTCCTGGAACACGTCCTTGAACATGCCGTCATAGGCCTTGAGGATGGTGTTCTTGGTGGACAGGTACACCGGATAGCCGCGCGCGAGGCCGTAGTTGAAGCTCGCCCGCGCGAAGCCCTCGATCGACGGCTTGGTGTTGTGGATGCCGAGCGCGACGCCGGCGCTGGTGAAGGTATGCACGCGCAGGATCTGCGCCGGCGCGTCATCGTCGTCCGGCTCATAGACGATGCGCACGCGCCCGGGGCCCGGCACCTTCATCTCGGCGGCGCGGTAGATGTCGCCATAGGCGTGGCGGCCGATCACGATCGGCTGCGACCAGTGCGGCACCAGGCGGGGGACGTTGCTGCAGATGATCGGCTCGCGGAAGATCGTGCCGTCGAGGATGTTGCGTATGGTGCCGTTCGGGCTGCGCCACATCTTCTTCAGCCCGAACTCGCGCACCCGCGCCTCGTCCGGGGTGATCGTCGCGCATTTCACGCCGACGCCGTACTGCTTGATCGCGTTTGCGGAATCGACCGTCACCTGATCGTCGGTCTGGTCGCGATACTCGATCCCGAGGTCGTAATATTTCAGGTCGATGTCCAGATAGGGCAGGATCAGCTTGTCCTTGATGAAACCCCAGATGATGCGGGTCATCTCGTCGCCGTCCAACTCGACGACGGGCGTCTTCACCTTGATCTTTGCCATGCTGTCCTCTCGCCTGGTCGTGCCGCGGGGTCGCGGCGTGAGCGGCGCCGGTCGACCGCTCCGGCCGGGCCCTCGCGGGACTATCTCTTCGCATCGCAGCAGTCGCGTCGCAAGCGATCGCCGTCGCCGGGCGCCCGTCGCGTTGCACGCGGCCGGGGTCTAATGCGGCCGGAGGCACCCTTCATGCTTGTGCCGGCTACGACCCAGGATTGCGGGCAGTCGTATCACACGCTAGCATGCGGCACGGTTTAACTCGGCAATATCGGATTTTTGCGACACGTCCGGCGCGGACCCTGCGCCGCGCCCCGACGGCAAGGGGACCGAACTGGTGGCGGCTGGCCCGGCTGACGACATCGTATCCGTCGCGGACATCGAACGTCTGCGCGCGGAACTGGGCGATGCCGTCCTGCGCGACCTCATCGACAGCGCCCTGGCCGATCTCGACGAGGCGCTCGCGCGTCTGGACGCGATGATCGCGGCCGCTGATTCGCCCGGCGCGCGCATCCTGGCCCACGGACTCGCCGGGCTCGCCGCGAGCTATGCGCTGCCGGCATTGGAGGCGGCGTTGCGGACGGCGGCCGAGGCGGCGCGCGTCGGCGACATGGCGGCCACGG
>NZ_BANB01000049.1 GCF_000964365.1 Acidisphaera rubrifaciens HS-AP3
GTCAACGGCGGAAGGGGGGCGGGCGGCTCGGTCATCGCATCTCTCGCGGACGGCGGGGCGGGGAAGGCGGCTGGGGTGCTGACGGTCGGGGCGCGGGCAGCCGGGGCCGCCTGCATCCGGCGCCGGCCCGCCGTCTCTATACCCACCCGGCCCGCGTGCCGGAACCGCCACAGACCCGATCAATTCGTTGCGACGGAGACTATTCCGCCAGCCGCGATGATGACGGCGGCCGCAAGACGACCTAGAGTCGCGGCGCGCATAATAATCGGAACAAGCGTCATGAAAAGACACGGAGATCCAGAAAAAGAACTTAATGCCCCACAGCCGGGCCGTAACGATCAGATTACCGACATCAACTTCGATTTTTTCGACAATCCTCATGCCCTGCCACGCGCTTTGTATACCGTCGGCACCCGCATCGCGACCGTGCGCGGCGAGGTGCCGGTCGAGCATCTCGGCGTCGGCGACGTCGTCCTCACGCCGGCGGGCGAGCGCATCTGCGTGCGCGAGCTGCGCCGCTGGAGCGGCGACTGGCGCCCCGGGCGGCTGGGCGGCCCC
>NZ_BANB01000048.1 GCF_000964365.1 Acidisphaera rubrifaciens HS-AP3
GACCTGCGCCGGGCGGCGGGTCTGCCCGCCGCCGTGCTGGCCGGCCTGCCCGCGCTGTGGGCGGACGAGGCTGTGGCCAGCCTGCCGTCGCTTATGTATCGTCGCCCGATGGACGCCGCCCCGACGGACGCCGCACGGTCCCGCTTCCTGTTCGCCCCGGCCTGCCCGGCCGCCTGCGCCGCCTTCACGGGCGCCGCTTTCATGGGCGCCGCGATCACGGATGCCGCCTGCACGGGCGCCGACGGCCATGCGCGCTAGGCGCCTGCGCAACGCGCGCGCCGGTCGCGGGGATGCGCGGGGCGGGCAGCCACCCTATGTTGCATGCTGCGGGCGGTATCCGGGGTGCATGTGGTGCCTCAATGACCGGCCGGTGGGCGGGATTCCCGGTGGCGGGGGCCCGGCGAACAGGGACAACGACAGGGACAGATGAGCAATTTCGGTCGCAACCTCGCTCTTTGGGTGGTCATCGCCCTGCTGCTGGTGGTCCTGTTCAACCTGTTCCAACCGGGCGGGAGCCACAACACGGCGACGCAACTCGCCTATTCGGACTTCATCTCCGACGTGAACGCCGGGCGCGTGCATGACGTGACCATCCAGGGCCATGTCATCACCGGGTCGCTGAACGACGGGCGGACCGCGTTCCAGACCTATACCCCCGACGACATCAGCCTCGTGCAGCGCCTGACGGACAAGGGCGTGCGGGTGATCGCGAAGCCGGAGGAGAGCGACGTCAACCCGCTGCTCCACTACCTGCTGAGCTGGTTCCCGATGCTGCTGCTGATCGGCGTCTGGGTGTTCTTCATGCGCCAGATGCAGTCGGGCGGCGGCCGGGCCATGGGCTTCGGCAAGTCGCGCGCCCGCATGCTGACCGAAAAGCAGGGCCGGGTGACGTTCGATGACGTCGCCGGCATCGACGAGGCCAAGGGCGAGCTGCAGGAAGTCGTGGAGTTCCTCAAGGACCCGCAGAAGTTCCAGCGCCTGGGCGGCAAGATCCCCAAGGGCGTGCTGCTGGTCGGCCCCCCCGGCACCGGCAAGACGCTGCTGGCGCGCGCCATCGCCGGCGAGGCCAACGTGCCGTTCTTCACCATCTCCGGCTCCGACTTCGTGGAGATGTTCGTGGGCGTCGGCGCCTCGCGCGTGCGCGACATGTTCGAGCAGGGCAAGAAGAACGCCCCCTGCATCATCTTCATCGACGAGATCGACGCGGTCGGCCGCCATCGCGGCGCGGGCCTCGGCGGCGGCAACGACGAGCGCGAGCAGACGCTGAACCAGATGCTTGTCGAAATGGACGGGTTCGAGAGCAACGAGGGCGTGATCCTCATTGCCGCGACCAACCGCCCGGACGTGCTCGACCCGGCGCTGCTGCGCCCCGGCCGGTTCGACCGGCAGGTGGTGGTGCCGAATCCGGACGTGAACGGGCGCGAGAAGATCCTGCGCGTGCACATGCGCAAGGTGCCGCTGGCCTCCGACGTCGATCCGAAGGTGATCGCCCGCGGCACACCCGGCTTCTCCGGCGCCGATCTGGCCAACCTCGTGAACGAGGCGGCGCTGCTGGCGGCACGACTGGGCAAGCGCGTGGTCTCGGCCGGCGACTTCGACTACGCCCGCGACAAGGTCATGATGGGCACCGAGCGCCGCAGCATGGTCATGAGCGAGGCCGAGAAGCGGATGACCGCCTATCACGAGGCGGGCCATGCCCTGTGCTCGCTGCACGAGCCGGACAGCACGCCGATCCACAAGGCGACGATCATCCCGCGCGGCCGTGCACTCGGCATGGTGCAGTACCTGCCGGAGGCCGACCGCATCAGCTTCTCCAAGTCGCAGATGCTGACCATGCTGGTCACCGCGATGGGCGGCCGGGCGGCCGAGGAGGTGATCTTCGGTCCCGACAAGGTCAGCGACGGCGCCTCGGGCGACATCCAGCAGGCGACCAAGATCGCCCGCGCGATGGTCACGCAGCTCGGCATGAGCGACAAGCTCGGCATGGTGCAGTACGGCGACAACAACCAGGAAGTCTTCCTCGGTCACTCCGTCACCCAGACCCGCAACGTCAGCGAGCACACGGCCCAGCTGATCGACACCGAGGTCAAGGACCTGATCGACCGCGCCTACAGCCGCGCGCGCTCGATCCTGACGGAGAATATCGAGGAGGTGCACCGCCTCGCCCGCGGCCTGCTGGAGCACGAGACGCTGTCCTCTGACGAGATACGCACCGTGCTGCGCGGCGAGCCGATCATCCGCAAGCCGCCCGAGGAGCCGACGCCGGAGACCCGGCGCGCCTCCGTCCCGACGGCGGGTCTTGATTGCTCTTCCAGGATAAATTCCAAAGAGG
>NZ_BANB01000047.1 GCF_000964365.1 Acidisphaera rubrifaciens HS-AP3
TCCCGGGCTCTCTGAGCCCGGGCCTCATTGAAGCAACGAGAGCAGCGCCTTGTCGGAACTGAAGCTGTAGCTGTCTCCCGGGCTCTCCGAGCCCGCCACGAGGTTGCCGGTGATCACTGCTCCCGAGGGGCTTGCTGTCCCGGCCGACCAGGGCACCCGGAATGTGACGTCGTAGCCGCCAGCATTCCGACTGCCGCTCACCGCATACAAGACAGGTAAGGACCTCGTGCCAGATGCCGAACGACGCGCGGGGGGATCCATTCGATCCGGCACGCGGATCGATGCGCAAGGCGCCAGTCGTATCGCCGGCCATCGGCCCCCCTAGGTCGACGATGCTGTTGCCGCTTTCCTGCTTGCCGTTATCGGGATCGCTCAACGTCTTGCAACTGGGCGAGGTTTGCAGCCGGCCGGATTGCGCAACCGTCGATGGTGTTGGCTGTTGCGTTCGACGTGCTGAACGCGGTGGCACTGCCGAATCGACGGGCGATGAGCGGCGACGTCACCGGCCGCTCCGCGACGGGATGGTCCGTGCGCCCAGGGCGGGCGTTACTACGCTTGCCGGCACAGCGACAGGACCCCGAGCCGACCAAAGTCTCGTCACCGCCGGATGACGGCGCATCTGGATCGGGATGGTTTTCCGGCAACCCGATTATCGGCTTTCGGTAGGCCGGCTGCACCCACTACAATACGGAAGTACCGCGTCTCCATCACCGCAAACTGGCCACAGGTCATGGTACTCCCATCCGATCGGCGCCCTATCAGAGTCGGGGCCCTTTATTCCCAGACCGGCCCTACCGCCTATGTCGAGCGAACCCAGCTCAATGCGACCCTGTTGGCAATCGACGAAATCAACCGGGCCGGAGGCGTCGCGGGCGCCGAGGTCGCGGCGATCACCTATGATGCCCGCTGCGACCCCGAGACATTCCGCGCGCTCGCGGAACGGATGATCGAGGAGGATGGGGTCGCCCTGATCATCGGCTGCTACATGAGCCATACGCGGCAGGCCGTCGTACCGGTCGTCGAGCGGTGCAACGCGGTGCTGGCCTACGCTGCGCCGTATGAAGGGTTCGAATACTCGCCGAACGTCATCTATGGCGGGGCCGTTCCCAACCAGCATAGCCTGGTGCTGGCGCGCCATCTGACGGCCGCCGGCGCGAGGCGGTTCTATCTTGTCGGCACGCGCTATGCGTTCCCGATCGAGGCCAACCGCGTGATGATGAGCCTGGTGGCCGAGCGGGGCGGCCAGACGCTGGCGGAGCGCTACGTGGCGCTGCAGGCGACCCGGCCTGACCTCGCCGCGATCGTCGAAGACATCAAGGCCAAGCGGCCGGACGTCGTGTTCTGCACGGTGGTCGGCGAAGCGGCGGCGGCGTTCTTCCGTCTGTGCCGTGAAGCCGGCGTCGGGACGGAGACCGTCTTCGCGAGCCTGACGATTACGGAGGCGGAGGTCGACCTGATCGGCGCCGATCTCCTCGACGGGCAACTCACGGCGGCAACCTACTTCGAATCCTTGCAAACTGCCGCAAACCGGCATTTCGTGCATAGCTACCGGGCGCGCTACGGCGAACGGACGCATGTCAACGCCATGGCCGAGACCGCCTACAGCCTGACGCACATGACCCTGGCGGCGGCGGGTGCGTGCGGTAGCTTCAACGCGCGATTGCTGCGCGCCGAACTGGCCAACCAGACGTTCCAGGCGCCGGGGGGTCTGATCAGGCTCGATCCGGACAACAGCCACTTCTACCTCTGGCCGCGCATCGCCCGGGTCCGTACCGATGGCCATTTCGAGATACTCGAACAATCCGCCGCGCCGGTGAAACCGGACCCTTATTTGATCCAGCACAGTCTCGCCGACTGGGATCGGCCGCCGTCGGCGGCTGACCCGGATGGTCGCGGGTCGCAACGTGCTTAGGGCGCTGCGCGACATCCGTTCGTTCCGGGTGGTGGTATTGCATCCCGCCGATGCCGAGTCCGACGAACTTGTCGCCCAGATACGCCGCATCGGCTGCCGGGTGGAGCTCATCTGGCCGCCGCGTGACGGCATCCCGGACAGCACCGATATCGCCTTCTTGCTGTTTCGCCAGGATGCGCTGACCGATGCGATCCTGCGCTCGTTGGAGGATAGGCCGCTGGCGGTGACCTTGATCGCAATCGTCGAGGCGGAAAGTCCGACAGTCATCGAGGCCGTCGTGCGTAGCGGCGCGAGTGCTGTCATTACAAAGCCGATTCGGGCGTTTGGACTGTTGACAAGCATGGTCCTCGCCCATAAGTTCTCAACAGGAAAGCTTATTTCCGCTGAGAAGATGTCTCGGTTGCAGACGCGCCTCTCGGGTGCTCGCGTGCTCGAGCAGGCGAAGGCAATCGTAATGTCGCAGCGGGGAGTGACTGAGCCGGAGGCGTACGCGTTGATACGTGAACGCGCGATGGCAAACCGTTCGAGCATCGAGGCGATCTGCGCCTCGATCGTGAGTACGGGCGACGTGCCGGGCCGCTAAGTCGCCTATCGCTTTACGTACATGTTGACCCGTGGCGCCGCCGTGCGCGCCGCCAGCGGGTGTGGCTACGGAAGCCACCTCCAGCAAAGCGCTGGTGGTGGCTTTTTGTCGTCTGCCGTCGTCCCTCCTGGCGGCGGGAGTGGTGCTGCGTCGACCGAAGACCCACGGGGACCGAATATGGCTTCAGACGGAATTGCCGACACCGCGGTGCGCGTCGCGTGCGACGTCGGCGGCACGTTCACTGATATATGCATCCTCAACGAACGATCCGGTCGCATGCACGTGGCCAAGGTGCCGACCACGGCTGATCCTATCGAGGGCGTGCTCGCCGGGATCACCGCTGGCGGCGTTGCTCTGAAGGACATGATCCTCTTCTCCCACGGCACGACGCTCGCGACGAACGCGCTGATCACCCGGCGCTTCCCGCCTGCCGTGATGATCACCACGAGCGGCTTTCGCGACGTGATCGAGATCCGGCGCGGCAATCGCGACGATCTGTGGGACACCTACAAGGAGATGGCGAAGCCGTATATCCGGCGGCGCGACCGGTTGGTGGTCGAGGAGCGGGTGGACTACGCCGGCACGGTCGTCGTCCCGCTCGACGAAGCGGGCGCCCGCGAGGTAGCGACCATCATCAAAAGGCGCGGTGTGAAGACGGTCGCCATCTGCTTCGCCAATGCGTACATGAACCCGGCGAACGAGCGGAGGATGCGCGATATCCTCGCTGACATCGTGCCGGATGCCGTTGCCTCGCTCTCCAGCGACATCATGCCTGAGATCTTCGAGCATGAGCGCTTCTCCACAACCGTCGCCAACGCCGTCCTCGCGCCCGTCGTCGGGTCCTATGCCCGCCGGCTGGAAAGCAGGATGCATGACGGCGGCTATCAGGAGGACGTCCTGCTGCTGCATTCCGGCGGCGGCGTGATGACGACCCGCATGGCGGAGCAGTTCGCCGCCCGGCTTGCAGCCTCCGGCATCGCCGCAGGCGCCATCGCCAGCCGCTTCGTGGCGGAGGCGGCCGGGTTCACCAACTCCATCGGCCTAGATATGGGGGGCACCTCCACGGACGTGTCGCTGTGCGACCACGGCACGTTGCGCGTCACGAAGGAATGGTTCGTCGAATACGGCTATCCGATCTGCTTCCCGTCCATCGAGGTGCTGACGATCGGTGCAGGCGGCGGCTCGCTTGCCTGGATCGATGCGGCAAACTCGCTGCGCAACGGGCCACAATCGGCGGGGTCGAGCCCCGGGCCGGCCTGTTACGGGCGGGGCGGCACCAGCGCCACCAACTGCGATGCCAACGTGGTGCTCGGCCGGCTCAGCGACCGGTTGGCCGGGGGCAAGGTGTCGCTCGATCGCGCGCTGGCCACGCGGGCGCTCGAAAGCGGCGTCGCCGGGCCGTTGGGCATGTCCGTGGAGGATGCCGCCCTGGCGGTGCTGAAGGTCGCGAATGCCAACATGGCGGACGCGGTGCGGCTGCTGTCCATCCGCCGGGGTTACGACCCGCGCGACTTCGCGCTGGTCGCGTTCGGCGGCGCCGGACCGCTGCATGGCGCCGCGCTGGCGCGGGACCTGTCAATCCCCGTGGTGCTGGTGCCCCCCAACCCGGGCGTGACCTCCGCCCTCGGCTGCCTCCTCGTCGACATCCAGCACGATGTGACGAAGATGTATCTGTCGAACGTAGCCGATGTGTCGATCGACTACCTCGAGGAGAGTTTCCGCGAGCTGGAGATCGAGGGGCGCGAACGTTTGCGCAACGAGGGCGTTTCCGACGATCGCATGGTCTTCCAGCGCAAGATCGACATGCGCTACCTCGGCCAGTGGCGGGCGCTCTCGACCACGGTCGCCTCGCCGGTTACGTCGCTGGATGAGGCCGTCGCCGCCTTCCACGCTGAACACGGGCGCGAGCACAACTACTCGCGGCCGGATGCTCCGGTGGAAATCTACCGGCTGAGTGTCATCGCGACCGGCCTGACGACGAAGGCCGCCTTTGCCGAATTCGAGCTGATCGAGGAAGCGGCGGTGCCCGACGCCACGCGCAGCGTCCGTTTCGACGAGCTGCCGCAGGCGATCGAAACCCCCGTCTATGACCGCGACCGGCTGAAGGCGGGCATGAAGGTGGTCGGTCCGGCAATGATCGACCAGCTCGACTCGACGATCCTCGTGCCGCCCGGCGTGACGGCCGAAGTGGACCGCTCGTTGACGATCGTCATGCGCATCCCGCTCGCCTGAACCATCGCGTCCACGCACATCAAGGGCTCCCGTCATGGCATCAGACGACACCAACCTGGACCCCGTCACGTTCGAGGTCCTCAAGAACGCCTACGTCAACATCGTTGATCAGATGGCGGAGCAGATCTTTCGTACTTGCTACTCCTTTGTCATCTATTCGCGCGACTTCTCCTCGGCGCTGTGCGATGCCCAGGGTGACACCATCATGCAGGGTAGCGGCGACATCGCCGCCCATGTCGGCACGCTGCACTATACCTGCAAGGCGGTGATCGACCACTTCAGGGGAGACGTCCATCCTGGCGACGTGTTCGTGATTAACGACGTCTATCTGGGTGGCACGCACTTTAACGACACCCGGATCGTGCGCCCGATTTTCTACCGGGACGAGCTGCTGGGTTTCGCGCAGGCCAACGGTCACTGGGCGGATGTCGGCGGCGCGGTGCCCGGATCGTTCAACGTGAATGCGATCGACCACATGGGGGAGGGTCTGCGAATCACCCCGACCCGCGTGTGGAGCAAGGGCGTCTGCCTGGAGGATGTCTGCCGCCTCATCGCGTCCAACACCCGCGCGCCGGCGGACATCATCGGCGACATGCAGGCGCAGGCGGAGGCGACGCGTGTCGCAGAGCAGGAAATCTGCCGGCTGGTCGAGAAATACGGTCTGCCGACCATCAAGCGGTCCTTTGGCGCGGTGCAGGACTATGTCGAGGTGCTGACGCGCCAGCGCATCGCGGCCCTGCCGGACGGCGTATGGGAGACGGAAGACTATATCGACGTCGATCCCGGCAGCGGCGAGGGGCTGGTGCCGATCCGGGTGCAGATGACGATACGGGGCGATACGGTCCACTACGACCTGTCCAGGTCTCACCCGAAGACGATCTCCAGCTTCCTCAATGCCTGCTTCGGCGGATCCTTCGCGGCGGTGGTAGCTGGGACGAAGATGCAGTTCCCGGAAATCCCGCTCAATTCCGGCTTTTACCGCGTCGTGACGATGGATCTCGGCCCGGAAGGCTCGGTCGTAAACGCTACCTGGCCGACGCCGGTCGCGGGGTTCTGTTCGGGGCCGTTCGAGAAGATCATGAACTCCATCTTTGAGCTTTGGGCGGAGATCATGCCGGAGCGGGCGATGGCCTGCACGTTCAACCTCGATTACCTGTTGATCGGCGGACGGGACGGCCGACAGAGCGGTCACAAGTATTTCATGTGGTACGACTGGATGGTTGGCGGCTGGGGCGCGCGTAACGGCCGCGACGGCTGGGCGGCAACAGGTCCGGTGTTCGGCGTGCAGCTTGGCACGCAGCCGTTCGAGGGGCAGGAACGGCTGGCGCCAGTGCTGACGAGGCAGAACGAGTTGCGCGTCGACTCAGGCGGGCCCGGCGAGTTCCGCGGCGGCATGGGCGTGGAGAAGGGTGTGGTCATGACCCAGATTGACCGCACCGTCGTCTCCTACTGCTGCGACCGCGAGCGGTCGGTGACCTGGGGCCTGTGGGGCGGGCTGCCGTCCATCCCGCATGGCGTGTGGGTCAATCCTGGCCAGCCGAACGAACGTTATCTCGGTTCTCTGTTCTCCAATGTCGGACTCGAGACCGGCGACCTCGTCACGCGGCCGTCCGCCGGTGGCGGCGGGCTGGGTGATCCACTGGAACGCGACGCCGCGCTCGTCTGCGAGGACGTTATCGACGGCTACGTGTCGATCGAGCGCGCCGCGAAGGACTATGGTGTCGTCGTCAAGGAGATCGATGCCGATCTCGCGCAATACGAAGTCGACCACCAGGCGACGCTGGCGCAGCGGACCTACATCCGTGCCAACCGGCTCGCGTGGCTTGCGCAGGATGCCGAGGTGATCGCGGCGAAGTACCGCGCCGGCGAACTCGACATGCTGGACCTGATCCGCACCCATGGCGTGATCGTGCACTGGGGATCGGGCGAATTGCTGGCGAATACCACCCGCCAGTTCCGGGCGATGCTGATGCGGCGGACGGTCCCCTACTGGGGCAAGAGCGTCGCCGCCGTCGGCAAGGATGCATCCGTGACGCTGCAGACCGCCTGATCGGCGCCTCGTCTGGCCCCGTCCAGGACGGTGGCCCGTCCAACATAAGGTAATCGCCATGGCAATTTCTCGTCGACACCTCGTGCAGACGGCCGCGCTGGCCGGAACCTTGTCGTTGCCCTGGTTAAGGCGCGCGGCGGCCGCCGAGCCGATCAAGGTGGGGAGCCTGCTCGACCTCACCGGCCCGCTCGGTTCCTCGGGCCAGCCGATGAACTACGCCATCCAGCTCGCGATTGCCGACATCAACGCCAAGGGCGGGCTGCTGGGCCGCCCGCTGCAGCTGATCAGCCGTGATCCGCAATCCAACATCCAGATGTATTCGCAGTTCGCGCAGCAGATGGCGTTGCAGGACAAGGTGGCCGTGGTACACGCGGGCATCACGTCTGCTTCCCGCGAGGCGATCCGGCCGGTATTTGACCGATATAAGACGCTGTATTTCTACAATACGCTGTATGAGGGCGGCGTCTGCGACCGCGACTGCTTTTGTACCGGCACCACGCCGGCACAGACGGTCGAAAAGCTGGTCCCTTACGCCACCAAGACCTTCGGCAAGAAGGCTTATATCATCGCGGCTGACTACAACTACGGCCAGATAACCGCCAAGTGGATGAAGAAATACACGGTCGACGGCGGCGGATCGATCGTCGGCGTCGAGTTTTTCCCGCTCGACGTGACCAATTTCGCCGCGACCATCACGAAGATACAGGAAGCGCGCCCGGACGTGGTGATGTCTGCGCTGGTCGGCGGCAACCACGTCGCCTTTTACCGTCAATGGGCGGCGGCCGGCATGAAGTCCCGCATTCCCATCATCTCCACCACGTTCGGTCTGTTCAACGAGCTGGCGACGCTGAGCAAGGAAGAGACCGAGGGCATCGTGACCGCCTATGGCTATTACCAGGAGCTCACGACCCCGGCGAGCAAGTCCTTTGTCAAGGCCATGCGCGACAGGTTTCCGGGCAATTACTACATCGGCGAACTGGCGGCGGCGACCTACGAGGGGGTGTTTCTTTGGGCCGCCGGCGTCGAGAAGGCGGGCTCCGTCGATCGCATGAAGACCATCGAGGGCCTGGAGACCGGCGTCACCTTTGCCGGCCCGTCCGGCGAGACGAAGATTGACCACGCGACGCATCACGTCATCCGCAACGCCTATCTGGCGAAGGCGGTGAACGGCAAATGGGATGTCATCGGCACCTATCCCAATCAGGCGCCGGCCGATACTGCAGCCGTTTGCAACCTGATCAAGTATCCGAAGACCGACAAGATGTTCGTGATCGACGTGAAGACCTGAGCCTCGTCCGGGCCTGGCCGGCCGCGCTTGGCCGCCGGGTCCGTCGCGCGCGTACGCCTGTATCGATTGCACCTGTCCGGGGGGACACTGCCGTGAGCGACTACGAGACGTTTGAGCTGGGTGACGTCGTGCTGCAGAAGGGCGCGACGCTGCGCAACGCTAAGTTGGCATACAAGACGTTCGGCACGCTGAACGCGGACAAGAGCAACGTGATCGTGCTGCTGACCTACATGGCATCGACCCATTACGACAATCAGTGGGTGATCCGCGAAGGCAGCGCGCTCGACCCAAGCAAATATTTCATCATCATTCCGAATATCTTCGGCAACGGCCTTTCCTCCTCGCCCAGTAACACGCCCCCGCCTTACAACAAGGCGCGCTTTCCGCTCGTTACCTACTACGACAACATCAAGTGCCAGCATCGGCTCCTGACGGAGCGGTTCGGTATCGAGCGGATCCGTCTCGTCACCGGCTGGTCGATGGCCGCGGCGCAGACCTTTCACTGGGGCGCGCTGTTCCCCGACATGGTACAAGCGATCTGCCCCACTGCCGGGTCGGCACGCACCGCGCCGCATAATTACGTGATGCTGGAAGGGGTGAAAGCCGCACTGACGGCGGACGATGCCTTCAAGGATGGTTGGTACGACGTGCAGCCGGCGAAGGGGCTACGGGCCATGGGGCGCGTCTATGCCGGCTGGGGGTTCTCGCAGGACTTCTATCGCCAGAAGGAATACCTGAACCTTGGTTTCTCGTCCCTTGAGGATTTCATCGTCGCGTTCTGGGAACAGTGGTTCAACCTGCGCGATGCCAACAACATGGTCGTTATGATCCGCACCTGGCAGGCCGGCGACATCAGCGACAACGAGCTGTATCACGGCGACTTCGTCCGCGCGCTGGGCGCGATCAAGGCGCGGGCGATCGTCATGCCTGGCAACTGCGACCTGTATTTCCCGCCGGAGGACAGCGCGTTCGAAGTCGCGCACATGCCAAATGCCGAACTGCGACCGTTCATCAGCAATCACGGCCACTTCGCTGGCGGATCGGGGCTGCGTGAGGCGGACGTAAGGTTTCTCGACGATGCGTGGCGGGAACTGCTGGCCGACTGAGGTCGCGCGGTACGGGCAGGTCGGGGAGGTCGCACCATGGGCACGACGGTGAAAGCGATGAGGCGTAACGCGCTTGAGGACCGCCACCGGGCGCTCGGCTGCGACCTGGACCCCGCCCACATGTGGAACGACATGGTTGTGCCGCAGGTCTATGCGACGGACCCGCAGGACGAGACCGTCGCCGTACGCACCGCGGCCGGCCTGTTCGACGTGACCATGCTGAAAATCGTCGATGTCGCCGGCCCTGGTGCGGCTGACCTTCTCGACGGCCTTGTGACCTCCGACGTCGCGCGGCTGCCGCCCGGGCAGTCGCTTATCACGACCATCGTCGACGACGTGGGAGGAATCATAGACGATATCCTGATCTACCGCGACGCGCCTGACCGCTTTCGTATCTCGCACGGCAGCGGCGCTACCGAGGAGGCGTTGGCCGAGCACGCGCCCCGCCACGACGTGCGCTGGGCCCGTGACGAGGATGTGCATGTCCTGTCGCTGCAGGGCCCGCTGTCGCTGGCGCTTGTCGCGCCGCACGCTGGCATCGACCTCGCGGCGCTGCCCTATTTCGGCCACGCCCGCACGCGCCTGTTCGGAAAGAACGTCACACTCGGCCGCGGCGGCTATGCCGGCGAGCGTGGCTACGAGGTGTTCTGCGCCGCCGCCGACGCACCTTTCGTCTGGGATCGCATCCTGCACGCCGGCCAGGGGTTGGGCGTGAAGCCCGCGTCGTGGGGCTGCCTCGACATCGTGCGCGTGGAGTCGGCCCTGCTGTTCTTTCCCTTCGACATGCCGCATCCCGACACGACGCCGTGGGAGACCTGCCAGCACTGGGCGGTCGACCTCGATAAACCCGCCTTCCGCGGCAGACAGGCGCTGGTCGCGCGGCGCGGCGCGGAGCGCACGGTCAATGCCGGCCTGGAAATCAACTACCACGATGTCGTGACACCGGGGGCGGTGCTGTCGCGCGACGGTGCGGCGGTCGGGATTGTCAACAGCGTAACCTGGAGCCGGTATCTGATGAAAAGCCTCGCCTTGTGCGCGGTGCATCCGGATCACGCGGCCATCGGCACGGCGCTTGTGGTGCTGGACGGCGGCGCCCGGCATGATGCGCGCATCGTTCGCACCCCGTTCTATGACCCGATGCGCCTGCGCACGCATCCGCGCGCCGGCTAGGCCGCCGGTGTCCGCGATCAAAAGCCGGCCAGCGTATCGGCCGCTCGCGCTCGACCCTTCGGGCGCGCGTCACCTGCTGCTGACGGACCGGCCTGGACTGCCGCAGGACGCAGTCTCAGGCGCGACGGCGCTGGAGGCCACCGGCGCCGAGGTTTGGACCATCGCCGCGGACAGCCGGGTGCTCGCCGGACCGGCCGTCCGCGCAGCGGGCGACGCGCTGCGGGTGCGACGTGCCTTCCGCTCGCGCGTGCTGATGCTGGAGCGACTGGCGCATCGGTTGGCCGCCGAGCGGATGGGCCTGCGGCTGTACGCTGTCGGCACCGAGGACTTCCTGTGGGACGTGCGCAATCTGGCCGCGGCCCATGGCATGGGGGCAGAGGAAGTCCATCTGACGCATCATGGCAGCCGGCGCCGCCGCGTCATCTGCGTGCACTGCCGTACCGTGGCCAACGGCGTGACGACGACGATTGTCACCTGTGGCGGGTGCGGCGCGCGGCTTTTCGTGCGGGACCATTTCTCCCGCCTTCTGGGCGGCTTCCAGGGCGTGCAGGTCGACGCCGAAACGCCCGGCGAGGTTCCCGCCGCCGAGATTGCCTATCCGTGACACGGGCCGAGGACATCCCGCTGCGCGTCGTTGCGGTCGAGACGCTCAACGACACGTTGCTTCGGTTCACGCTGGCGCGCGCCGACGGCGGCGAGTTGCCGACCGGCGCGGCGGGCGCGCACATCATGCTTGCGGTGCAGGACGGGCACCGGACGCACCGCAACGCCTATTCGCTGACCGGCCATCCTGACGACCGCCGGTGCTACAGGATCATCGTCCGCCGGGTGGCGGAAAGCCGCGGTGGCTCGGCGTATCTCCACGCCCATGTCCGCGTGGGCGACGTGCTGCACGCGGGATGGCCGGTCAACCTGTTTCCGCTCGCCTCGTTGGCACGCCGGCATCTGCTGGTCGCCCGCGGCATCGGCCTGACGCCGATGCTGTCTTTCGCCGCCGTGCTATCGGCGCGGGGGGCACCGTTCGAGCTGCACCAGATGTGCCGCGCGGCGGACGAAGCCGCCTTTCACGCCCTGCTTGCCCCCTATGTCGACGCGGGCATCGCCCAGGTGCATGTCGATCCCGCGCCGGCGTTCGACCTGCCCGCGCTACTCGCGCGCCAGCCCCTCGGCACGCATCTCTACATGTGCGGTCCCCGCCGGATGATGGACGATGTGACTGCCTGCGCCCGCGCGCTGGGCTGGCCACGCCACAGCCCGCATCAGGAGAGCTTCGGCGACCATTCTGGCGGCGCGCCCTTCGTGGTGCGGACCGCGCGCACGGGCCTGACGCTGCCCGTCGCCGCCGACCAGACCATCCTTGAGGCGCTTGAGGACGCTGGTCTCAGCCCTGCCTGTCTCTGTCGCGGCGGCGTGTGCGGCGAATGCCGCACCACCGTACTCGAGGGCGTGCCGGATCACCGCGACGACGTGCTGGACGCAAGTGAACGCATCGGCAACCGCGACATGATGATCTGCGTCTCGCGCGCGCGGACGCCCGAGCTTCTGATCGACCTGTGAGGCAGTCAGCGATGGCCGGAGAGACGGGACCATGACCATCGCGGGCGGTGCGGACGACACGTTTCGCGGTAAGTTCAGCTTCCGCAACAGCGACGCGGCGATCATCCGCTTTCCGTTCCCGTTCCACGAGGACCGCTACATGTACGCGGTCAACCTAGAACCGCACACGCACGCCGGCCCGACTGACGCCTTCGTCCGGGATTTCGACGTCGACGAGCACTACGTGGCGGAATGCCGCGAACGCGCCCTGGTGCTGGAGCAGGACCCGAGCCGCTGCCGCGTGCTGGCCCACATGATGGATGCCGAGTGGGACACGCTCGAGCTGCTGATGGAAAGCCTTGCCCGCGACTATCCGGCGCTGTTCGCGCTAGACAAGGATGGCGCGCGCTGGCGTTGGCGGAACCGGCCGCTCGGCATCGACGCGACCTTCACTTTCGGCGATCCGTCGACGCTGCCACAGCCGCCGTTTGAATACATCACTCGGCAGGTCCAGGGCGACTTCACGCTGCAGGACCAGCGCGACGACAACATCTATATCGACGGCGGGATGGTGACCACGCAAGCCGACTGGTCTCTGGACTTCGACCTCGGCATGGCGTTCCACGAATGGCACGGACCAGTACCGGTGGCGCACGATCTCGGCGTGTTCGACCGCGCGCTGAAATACCTGCTGCGGCTGCAGTACGGCCGGCCGGTGCGCCGCCTGAACTGGACGATGACCGTCAATCCCCGCCTCGATACCAGCCCGGAGAATTACCCGATCTGGGGGCCGGACCGCGCGACCGTGACGGCGGGAAATGTCGGCGAGCGCCTGCATCTCCGGGTCGAACTACAGACCCTGTTCAGACTGCCCCGCTCCAACGGCATCCTATTTGGCATCCGCTGCTATCTGATCAGCTTGAACGAGATCCTGCGCGTTCCGAAATGGCGGCGCCGTCTGCATCGGGTACTGCGCGACCTGCACCCCGAACTGGTCACCTACAAGGGGCTGAGCCGATACTTGCCGACCGCGGTTGCGTTCCTCGCCGCCCATGACGACGGCGCCCTAACGGGGCCGGGTATCCAGCCCGACCAGGCCGCGCCGGACCCGCTCTGAGCCAGCTCTCATACCACGTTCTCGAGTTCTCGATCGTGGCACTATCCGGCCGGGCGCGGCGGGGCCAGCGCTGCCGCCCCCAGGAAACGCGGCCATTAATGAATTGGGACCTCCGCCCTCCGCTGGGTGGCATGACCATCGGGCCGATAGCGCTTGGCGGGCCGATGCACGGCGACCTCTTCCTGTCAGTTATCGACTGGACGCAAGCGCCGGCACTGCCGCCGGGCGGTGCTGTGATCACCGATAGCCAACAGGTCGCCGCTGGAATGAGGGTGGAAATGTGGGTAGCTTGCGGCCGCCGACCGAAAAGCCTTGGATTATCAATATCGTAAACAGCATGGTTGGCGGAGAGGGTGGGATTCGAACCCACGGTACGCTTGCACGCACAACGGTTTTCGAGACCGCCCCGATCGGCCACTCCGGCACCTCTCCCGCGGGGCGGGGTTATAGGCAGGTGGGCGGGCGGGGGCAACCGGTGGGCGGATTGACTTCGGCGGGCGGGGCGGGATATGTCCCGCGCCTCGGCGGCCGGCGGTCTCGGCCGCCCTTTTGTCGTCCGGGCGGCGGTCCCCACCGTCTCCCGGCCCAGGATCGCAGGACGTCGTCATGTTCGCTGTCATACGCACGGGCGGTAAGCAGTACCGTGTGAGCCCCAACGCCGTGCTGAAGGTCGAGAAGCTGCCGGTCGAGGCCGGGGGCACCGTGACGTTCACCGACGTCCTTGCCATCGGGCACGCGGGCGGGCTGATGGTCGGCGCGCCCACGGTCGCCGGCGCCACGGTCACCGCGACAGTCATCGCCCAGGACCGGCTCGACAAGGTCATCATCTTCAAGAAGCGCCGCCGGCAGAACAGCCGCCGCAAGAACGGCCATCGCCAGCACGTCACCGTGCTGCGCATCGCCGGCATCTCCGGCGCCGGCATCACGGCTGACGAGTCCACCGGCGCCGACGCCCCCACCGCCCCGGCGCCCGCGGCCGAACCGGCCGCCTGAGCCACAGGAGCCTCGCACATGGCACACAAGAAAGCCGGCGGTTCGTCGCGCAACGGCCGCGACACGGAAGGCCGGCGCCTCGGCGTCAAGAAGTCGGGCGGCCAGGCGGTCATCGCCGGCAACATCATCATCCGCCAGCGCGGCACCCGCTGGAAGCCGGGCCAGAATGTCGGCCTCGGGCGCGATCACACGATCTTCGCCCTGATCGACGGGCGGGTCGCGTTCCAGCGCAAGTCCGAGGGCCGGGTCCACGTCTCCGTCGTCCCCGCGAACGACGCGACGGAGAGCGTGCCGGCCGCCGCCGAATAACGGCGGTCCGGCCACGCGCGTCACGCTGAAGGCCGGCACGTCGCCGGCCTTTTTGCTTTCGGGCTGAACCCGCATGAAGTTTCTCGATCAGGCCAAGATCTATCTCCGCTCCGGCGACGGCGGGAACGGCGTGGTCGGGTTCCGGCGCGAGAAGTTCATCGAGTTCGGCGGCCCGGACGGCGGCGACGGCGGGCGCGGCGGGGACGTCGTGTTCGAGGCGGTGGCCAACCTGAACACGCTGATCGACTTCCGCTACACGCAGCATTTCCGCGCCCGCAAGGGCGGCAACGGCGCGGGCGCCAACCGCACCGGCGCGGGGGCGGAGACGCTGCTGATCCGCGTCCCCGTCGGCACGCAGATCCTGGCCGACGACCAGGAGACGCTGCTCGCCGATCTCGACCGGCCGGGCAAGCAGGCGCTGATCTGCCGCGGCGGCGACGGCGGCCGCGGCAACGCGCATTACAAGACGAGCACCAACCGCGCGCCGCGTCGCGCCGATCCGGGCTGGCCGGGCGAGGAACGCTGGGTCTGGCTGAGGCTGAAGCTGATCGCCGATGCCGGGCTGGTCGGACTGCCGAATGCCGGCAAATCGACCCTGCTCGCCGCCGCATCGGCCGCGCGGCCGAAGATCGCGGACTATCCGTTCACCACGCTGCACCCACAGCTCGGCGTCGTGCGGCTGTCGGCGGCGGAGGAGTTCGTGCTGGCCGACATCCCCGGCCTGATCGAGGGCGCGCACGAGGGCGCGGGGCTGGGCGACCGGTTCCTGGGTCATGTCGAGCGCTGCGCGGTGCTGCTGCATCTGGTGGACGGCGCGGCGGGCAACGTCGTCGATGCGTGGCGGACGGTGCGGGGCGAGCTGGAGTCGTACGGCGCGGGCCTCGCGGACAAGCCGGAGATCATCGGGCTGAACAAGGCGGACGCGATGACCCCGCGCGAGGCATCGGCCCGGCGCGCGGCGCTGGCGCGGGCGTCGGGCGCGCCGGTGTTCCTGCTGTCGGGAGCGACCGGCGCGGGCGTGAAGGAGGTGCTGCGCGCGTTGCAGGACCGCATCACCGCGACGCGCCGCGATGCGGCCGCGTGACGCCCGGGCCACGATGAGCGACTCCGCCGAACACACGCCGCGCCTGGCCGCCGGGCGGCGGATCGTCGTCAAGATCGGCAGCGCGCTGGTGGTCGATGCGACCGAGGCGGCGCCGCGCGAGGCGTGGCTCGCCTCCGTCGCCGCCGACATCGCGTGGCTGCGCGCAAGCGGGGCGGAGGTGATCGTCGTCTCCTCCGGCGCCATCGCGCTCGCCCGCCGCGCGCTCGGCCTGACGCAGGCGCGGCTGCGGCTGGAGGAGAAGCAGGCAGCGGCGGCGGTCGGGCAGATACGCCTCGCACAGGCATGGTCGGCGGCGCTGTCGGCGCAGGCGATCACCGCGGCGCAGCTGCTGCTGACGCTCGACGATACCGAGGACCGGCGCCGCTACCTCAACGCCCGCGCGACGATCGCGACCCTGCTCGGCCTCGGCGCCGTGCCGGTGATCAACGAGAACGACAGCGTGGCGACGCTGGAGATCCGTTTCGGCGACAACGACCGGCTCGCGGCCCGGGTGGCGGAGATGGTGCAGGCCGATCAGCTCGTGCTGCTGTCCGACATCGACGGGCTGTACACGGCCGATCCGCGGCGCGATCCGGCGGCGCGGCATCTGCCGGTCGTCGCGGCGATCACGCCGGAGATCGAGGCGATGGGCGGCGAGCCGCCGCCCGGCTATTCGTCGGGCGGGATGCGGACGAAGCTGGTGGCCGCGCGCATCGCGACGCAGGCGGGTTGCGCCATGGCGATCGCGCGCGGCGGCGTGGCACACCCGCTGCGCGCCCTGGCCGAGGGCGCGCGCTGCA
>NZ_BANB01000046.1 GCF_000964365.1 Acidisphaera rubrifaciens HS-AP3
GATCGCGCCCGACGCCGCCGCCGCGCTGGCCGGCGCCGGGGTCGTGTTCGCCGTGCGGATGCCGCAGGAGGCCGAGCGGGCCGTCATTCCGCGCGGCGCCGCGCTGATCTGCATCGCCGGCGCCGCGTCGGATCCCGAACTGGCGCCCGCGCTCGCCCGTGGCGGCATCGATGCGGTGGCGATGGAGATGCTGCCGCGCATCACCCGCGCGCAGGCCATGGACGTGCTGTCGAGCCAGGCGAACCTCGCCGGCTATCGCGGCGTGATCGAGGCGGCGGCGGCGTTCAGTCGCGGCTTCGCCATGATGATGACCGCCGCCGGCACGGTGCCGCCGGCCCGCGTCTTCGTCATCGGCGCGGGCGTCGCCGGCCTGCAGGCGATCGCGACCGCGCGCCGGCTCGGCGCCATCGTGTCCGCGACCGACGTGCGCCCGGCGGCGAAGGAAGAGATCAAGTCGCTCGGCGCCACGTTCGTCGGCGTCGAGGACGAGGAGACGGCCGCCGCCCAGACCGCCGGCGGCTACGCCAAGGAAATGAGCGCCGCGTTCCGCCAGAAGCAGGCCGAACTGCTGGCCGCGACGGTGGTGAAGAACGACATCGTCATCTGCACCGCCCTCGTCGTCGGCGGCCGCGCGCCAACCATCGTCACGGCGGAGATGGTCGCCGGCATGCGCGCGGGCAGCGTAATCGTCGATCTCGCGTCCGACGGCGGCGGCAACTGCGCGCTGACCAAGCCGGGCGAGCAGGTGGTGACGGACAACGGCGTGACCATCCTCGGCTGGCGCAACTGGCCGGGCCGCCTGCCGGTCGCCTCCAGCAGCCTGTATGCCCGTAACCTGCTGACCTTCGTCACATCGTTCTGGGACAAGGAAGCGCGGGCGCTGAAGCTGCCGGAGGATGACGCGATCATCCAGGGCGCGCTGCTGACGCGCGGCGGATCGGTCGTGCATCCGAACCACGCGCCGAAACAGGCCGCCTGACGCCCGTTCACATCCTATCCCACGCAACGCACGAGCGAGACGACATGGACCCGCAACAGATGGCCGAACAGGCCGCCCGCATTGCCGACCAGGCGCGCACGCTGGCCGAGCAGGCCGGCGCGCTGGCCGACCGCGTGATGCCCGGTGCGGTCAACATGCAGGCGGTCGAGCCCTTCATCTTCCTATTCGCCGTGTTCCTGATGGCGTGCTTCGTCGGCTACTACGTCGTCTGGAACGTGACGCCCGCGCTGCATTCGCCGCTGATGGCGGTGACCAACGCGATCAGCTCCGTGATCATCGTGGGCGCGATGCTGGCGACCGGCCTGTCGGGCAGCGCCTGGGCGATGGGGTTCGGCTTCATCGCCGTGGTGCTCGCCAGCGTGAACATCTTCGGCGGTTTCACGGTGACGCAGCGAATGCTCGCGATGTTCAAGGCGAAGAAGTAAGACCATGAGCGCCAACGTCACGTCGCTCGCCTATCTCGTCGCCGCGGTCCTGTTCATCCTGGCCCTGCGCGGCCTGTCGCATCCGACCACGTCGCAGCAGGGCAACCGCTACGGCATGATCGGCATGGCGATCGCCATCGTCGCCACCCTGCTGCATCACGGCATGCTCGGCGCCGGCTACGTGCTGATCGTGATCGGCATCGCGATCGGCGGTTCCGCCGGCGTCTACATCGCGCGCCGCATCCAGATGACGGCGCTGCCGCAGCTGGTGGCGGCGTTCCACTCCCTGGTCGGTCTCGCGGCGGTGTTCGTCGCGGCCAGCGCGCTGACCGCGCCCCAGGCCTTCGGCATCGGCACGCCGGGCGCGATCCACAAGCAGTCGCTGATCGAGATGTCGCTCGGTCTCGCGATCGGCGCCATCACCTTCTCCGGGTCCCTCATCGCCTTCGCCAAGCTGAACGGCAACATGAAGGGCAACCCGATCACCTTCCGCAACCAGCATCAGCTCAATGCCGCGCTGGGCGTGCTGCTGGTGCTGCTGATCATGGGCTTCTTCTCGTCGGGCAGCCCGATCCTGTTCTGGATGATCGCGCTGCTGTCCTTTGCCCTCGGCTTCCTGCTCATCATCCCGATCGGCGGCGCGGACATGCCGGTGATCGTGTCGATGCTGAACAGCTACTCCGGCTGGGCGGCGGCGGGGATCGGCTTCACCATCCAGAATCTGTCGCTGATCATCACCGGCAGCCTGGTCGGCGCGTCGGGCGCGATCCTGTCCTACATCATGTGCAAGGGCATGAACCGCAGCATCATCAACGTGCTGCTGGGCGGTTTCGGCGGCGACGCCGGCGGCGCGGCGGCGGGCGGCGGTGGCGACGGGGCCGATCGCAGCGTGAAGGCGGGGGCCGCGGACGACGCCGCCTTCATCATGAAGAACGCGTCGAAGGTCATCATCGTGCCCGGCTACGGCATGGCGGTGGCGCAGGCGCAGCACGCGGTGCGCGAGATGGCCGACACGCTGAAGGCCGAGGGGGTGGAGGTCAAATACGCGATCCACCCGGTCGCCGGCCGCATGCCGGGCCACATGAACGTGCTGCTGGCCGAGGCCAACGTCCCCTATGACGAGGTGTTCGAGCTGGAGGAGATCAACAACGAGTTCTCCACCGCCGACGTCGTCTATGTCATCGGCGCCAACGACGTGACCAACCCGGCGGCCAAGACGGACCCGAAATCGGCGATCTACGGCATGCCGATCCTGGACGTGGACAAGGCGGGGACGGTGCTGTTCGTGAAGCGCTCGATGGCGAGCGGCTATGCCGGCGTCGACAACGAGCTGTTCTTCCGCCCCAACACGATGATGCTGTTCGGCGACGCGAAGAAGATGACGGAAGAGATCGTCCAGGCGCTCGACTGAGGAGGTCACGATGCCCGGATACCTGGTCGCCTCGGTCGAGGTGACGGACCCGGACGCCTATGCCGCCTATCGCGCGCAGGTGCCGGCCGTGGTCGAGCGGTTCGGCGGCCGGTTCCTCGTGCGCGGCGGCACGATCGAGGCCAAGGAGGGCGACCTCGGCATCGAGCGGCTGGTCATCCTCGAGTTTCCGACGATCGAGGCGGCGCGCGCCTTCTATGACAGTCCCGACTACGCGCCGCTGATCCGCCTGCGCGAGGCGAGCACCCGCTCGCGCGTCGCGCTGGTGGAGGGGCTCCCGACGGCCTGATCGCGGCCGCCCGCGCCCCGGGCGGCCGCCTCAGCCGAACAGCCGCACTTCCGCCGTATCGAGTTCGGCCGGCGCCGGTGCGGCGGGCGCGGTCGCGGTCTGCACGGGCGGCGTCTCGATTGGCGCCGGTTGCGGCGCGGCGGGCGGCAATGCCTGCGGCCGGACTGTCCCGGAGGGCGGCGGCATCAGCGCCGGCACCCGGCTGTAAAGCGCCTCGGTCAGCTCGGCGCGGCGGTCCCACAACGCGCGATACCAGTCGATGCGCGGGCGCACCTGCTGCGCCAGCATGCGTTCGCGCAGGACATAGGCGCGGGCCGCATCGGCCAGCACGCGGCCATCCTCCGGCACGGCGACGAGACGCATCAGCCGCATGCGCAACTCGTCCGCGTCGGCGAACAGCAGCCCCGTCTCGCCATCGACCAGGGTCCGGTCATAGGCCACGGGGCTGGCCAGCGCCGTCACCCGGCATGCGCCGGCCTCGATGAACTTCAGGTCGGACTTGGCGCGGTTGAACGGATTGTCCGCGAGCGGCATGAACGAGACCTCGCACTCGCTCAGCAGCTGCGTATACGTCGAATAGTCGCAGGTGGGCGTGAACTGCTTGTGCGGCGTGCGCAACGCTTTGAAGAACGCCTCGTCATGGACCACGCGGAACTGGAGCCGGTCGCCCGCCGCGGCGGCGACATCGTTCAGCGCGTCCATGTACGGCGCCCAGTCGCCTTCACGGTTGAGCGCGCCGAAGAACAGGGTCAGCCGGTCCGCATGCGCATAGTTGGCCGGCTCCGGCACCGTGCGCAGGGCGTTGGGGAAACGCGCGACCTCCGGGTTGTGGTGGCGGAGTATCTCGACGAGCGTGTCGGTCGTCGTCTGCACTGCGTGGACGCCGGCGAAGGTCCAGTTCTCGCCCCCCTGCATCGCCGGGAAGTAGTCGGGATGATCGTCGAACTCGGTGACGATCACCCAGCCCTCGGCGAGGCGCTGGCGAAGGATCTCCAGACCGCGCGCGCCCTTCAGGATCGGGCGGTGCAGGACGAGGATGCGGGGCGTGTCGCCCGCCGGCGGGCGGATCGTCTCCAGCGTGCCGATGACGGCGGTCACCGTCGGGTCCGTCGCGAGCGCGTGCTGCGGCAACACGACGCGCAGATCGGACACGCCGCCCACCGGCTTGAGCATCGTCGCGGCGACCGTCAAGCGCGGCCGCGCGGTCTTGATGGCGCGCCACACGTATTGCAACGCCGCCGCGCGGGGCGCGTAATTCTGTTTCGTCACGCCGAGGGCGGCGAGCGCCGGGCCGAGCGTCTCGACGAAGCGGGTGGCGCGGTCGGCGTCGAACACGCGCGGATGCACGTCAAGCGCGACCACGCCCAGACGGTCGAGTGCGCGCCGCAGATTGGACAGGCTGAACCAGCGCAGATGCGTCGCGTCGAACAGGCCGCTCGGCTCGTATTCCCACGTGCCCTGCAGCAGCCGCGCGACAAAGGTCCAGTGTTCCACGTTCGGCGCGCAGATCAGCACCGTGCCGTCATCGGCGAGCCGGGTCAGCTGGCGGCTGACGACCCCCCACGGATCGCGCAGATGTTCGAGCACGTCGCCGTACACCAGGCAGTCGATGACCTCGTCACCGAAGGGCAGCGGATTCTGTTCGACATTGACGTGCGCGACCGCGTCATAGCGGCTCGCGGCGATCGGCGCGGCTTCGTCGTCCAGCTCGATGCCGAGGATGCGGGCGTTGGGGTTGAGCGTGCGCAACGCCAGCCCGAGGCCGCCCCGTCCGCATCCCACGTCGAGCACCGTGCGGGCGGCCAGCGGTATCCGTTCAAGCAGGTCGGGATTGGGGGCGTCGTGGAAGACGGTCATCGGCTGGCATGCTCCGGATGGCGGGCCGCGCGGGCAGGGTGTGCTAACGCGCCGGCCGCGACGGCGCTACTGGGCAACGCGGCGGCGGGGGGCACGTTCAGCGCCGGCCGATCGAGCTGTACTGGAAGCCCGCGCCCCGCATGATGGTCGGCTCGTAGATGTTGCGCAGGTCGACGATGACCCGCCCGCGCATCGCCTCCGCAAGCCGGCCGGGGGCGAGGGCGCGGAACTCGTTCCATTCGGTCAGCACCACCAGCGCGTCCGCGCCCTGTGCCGCGTCCAGCGCGCCCGTGCAGTACTGGACCGCGGCGGGCAGCAGCGGCGCCGCCGCCTCCATGCCGGCCGGGTCATAGGCACGGATGGTGGCGCCGTCCTCGATCAGCCGGGCGACGATGGGCAGGCTGGGGGCGTCGCGCATGTCGTCCGTCTCCGGCTTGAAGGTCAGGCCGAACACCGCGATCGTCTTGCCGCGCACCGAGCCCCCGCAGGCGCTGACGACGCGCTGCGCCATGCCGGCCTTGCGCGCCTCGTTCACCGCCGCCGTCGTCTCCACCAGCCGGGTCGCGGCGCCGTGGTCCTGGGCGATGCGCACCAGCGCCAGCGTGTCCTTCGGGAAGCAGGAGCCGCCGAAGCCGGGGCCGGGGTGGAGGAACTTGCGCCCGATGCGGCCGTCGAGGCCGATACCGCGGGCGACGTCGTGGACATCGGCGCCCACCCGCTCGCACAGATCGGCCATTTCGTTGATGAAGGTGATCTTCATGGCGAGGAAGGCATTGGCCGCGTATTTCACCAGCTCGGCCGTCTCGATGTCGGTGAAGACGATCGGCGCCTCGATCAGATAGAGCGGGCGATAGAGCTGACGCATGGTCTCGCGGGCGCGGTCGGTCGCGGCGCCGATCACCACCCGGTCGGGGCGCATGAAGTCGGCGATGGCGGCGCCCTCGCGCAGGAATTCCGGGTTGGACGCGACGTCGAACTCCAGCTCCGGCCGGACGCCCTGCACGATTTCCGCGATGCGCCGGCCGGTGCCCACCGGCACCGTCGATTTCGTGACGATCACCGCGTAGCCGGTCAGCGCCCGGGCCACCTGCTCGGCGGCGGCATATACATAAGTGAGGTCGGCGTGTCCGTCGCCGCGCCGGGTCGGCGTGCCGACGGCGATGAAGACGGCGTCCGCACCTGCGACCGCGGCCGGCAGGTCGCCGGTGAAGGACAGGCGGCCGGCGGCGACGTTGGCCTCCACCAGCTTGTCGAGCCCGGGCTCGTAGATCGGCATCCGCCCGTCGCGCAGCGCGGCCAGCTTGGCGGCATCGGCTTCCACCACCGTGACCTCGGTGCCGAACTCGGCGAAGCAGGCGCCGGAGACGAGGCCTACATAACCCCCGCCGATCATCGCAATGCGCATCGAACACCTCCTGTCTGTCGGCCCGGTCCGCCGGACCGACGCTGCCCGCCGCAGGGCCGTGCTGCGCTGCGGCATACGCCAAGCGTCTTTTGAGCATGCCACGGAACGAGGCGCCATGAATGACTCATGACGGGCCGCCGCCACCCTGTGGGGGCGTGCCGCACCGGGCCGCGTGCTCGTCCAGCGCCGCCTGCTCGCGTGCCCGCAGCATGGCCAGGCGCGCCGCCCTCTGGCGGGCGACAAGCGACGAGGCCGCCTCCAGCGCCGCCCGTGCAGCGAGCAGGCCGGATCGCGCGGCGGCGGTCCGCGTC
>NZ_BANB01000045.1 GCF_000964365.1 Acidisphaera rubrifaciens HS-AP3
GCGGGTGGCGGGACGAACGAGGCGCGGTCGGCGCCGAACGGGATCGTGACCGGCGGCGTCAGGCGCGGCACCGCGTCGCGCATCGCCGGCAGCGTCACGCCGCCGCCGGCCTGCGCGGTGAGTTGCTGGATCTGCTGCGCGAGACCGCCGGTATAAAAGTCGCCCACGCCGGACGTGCGCAGCCTGTTGAGTGTCGTGCCGAGATCGGCCTCGGTGATCAACTGTCCTTCGGTCGCGATCTTTCCGCCGGGCGCGAAGATGGCGGCCGCGTTCGGATCGCCCATCAGCGGGCCGGCCACCACCTGCAGATCGCGCGACAGGGCGCGGGAGACGCGAAAACCCGCGCCGGCCAGGTCCGCGGCCTGCTTGACCAGCAGTTCGAACGGCAGGTGGCCGTAGCGGGCATGGAGGGCGAACAGTCCCCTTGCCAGCATTGGGACCGAAGCCGGCCGGTCACCGCCGCCGCCGCCGTCGACGGGCGTGAAGAGCACGGCTTCCGGCGCGCCGCCATTCGGCCCGTCGCTCGACGGATCATAGGCCACGCAGGCCCCGCCGGCGCCGAGCCCGGCGCGCGACGGCATCGTGACCGCGAGCGCGAAGCCTGTGGCGACGGCAGCATCCGCCGCGGTGCCGCCGCCGGACAGGATTTCCCGCCCGATCAGCGCCGCGCGCGGCTCGTCGGCGACGACGCCGCCGAGAAAGCCCGTGACCTGTCCCGGCTGCCCGGGAGGCGGCGCATCGCCGCCGAACAGCCCGCAGCCGTTCAGAAGCATCAGCGCCGAGACGGCGGCGGAGCGGAGCAGGCCACGAGGGCGGGGCGTGCGGGCAGCGCGTGTGCTGCGGGACGGGCCGGTTCTGGACGGCTCCGTGTACCTGAAAGGCACCGTGTCTGGTTTCCTTCGTCGTCAGGGCGGGAGCACGCGAGTCGAGCGTTACGACGGCGGTGCCATATAGCCCTTCGCCCTCGGCTTCAACCGTCGGAGAGTCCGGTGACGTCGCTATCGCCCGTTGGGCCGCCCCTTGCTCCGCGGCCCGGGCTGCGCCACGAAGGCACCGGGCCGGCGGCGGTCCGGCGCGGGAGAGCGGTGCATGATATATAAAGTGTGGCGGCTGGCGGTGTGTGCCGGCCTGCTTCTGGCGGCCTCGCTGCCGGCCCGGGCCGGCGACGCACCGCCGACCTCCGCCTTCACCCCGGCGCAGCGTGACGAGATCGTCCGCATCGTCCGGGACGCGCTGAAGCGTGACCCGTCCATCCTGCGTGACGCGGTGGAGGCACTGCAGGCCGACAATGACGCGCGGCAGCAGGCCGCCGCCAAGGCGGCCATCGCCGCCCGGCGGAGCGAGCTTGTCACCGCGTCGGACCCCTCCGCCGGCAACCCCAAGGGCGACGTGACGGTGGTCGAGTTTTTCGACGTGCGCTGCCCCTACTGCAAGCGGCTGGAGCCCGATCTGTCGCGGCTGATGCAGGCGGACCGCGGCGTGCGGCTTGTCTATAAGGACATGCCCATCCTGGGGGCGCCGAGCGTGCTGGGCTCGAAGGCGCTGCTCGCGGCCCAGCGGCAGGACAAGTACGACGCCCTCCGCGCCGTGCTGATGCGCGACGGCGCGCCGCCGAGCGATGCCAGTATCCGGGCGGCGGCCGCGGCGGTCGGTATCGATATCGACCGGCTTGAGCGCGACATGAACGATCCCGCGATCCAGGCCCGCATCGACACGAATCTCCGCCTCGCCCACGAGCTTGGCATCACCGGTACGCCCGCGCTGGTGGTCGGCGGCACGCTTATCCCGGGCGCGGTGAGCCTCGCCGAGCTTGAAAGCGCGGTCGCCACCGCGCGGAAGGCAGACTGACCGCGGCAGCCCTCACGTCCTGGCGGCGAGTGCCACCCCGCCCACCGTCAGGACAAGCGCCGTGATCTGGCGCACCCCGAGCGGCTCGCCCAACGCGAGGGCCGCGACGCAGACCCCGATGATCGGGACCAGCAGCGAACCGATCGTGGCGGTCGATGCCGGAAGCAGGTGCAGCGCGCGGAACCACGTGTAATAGCAGAGGCTTAGCGGGATGGTGGCGAGATAGGCCAGGCCGGCCCAGATCCCCGGCGTCAGTCCGGCCCAGTGCGGCGTCTCGGTCAGTGCCAGAGCGGCGATCGGAATGGTGCCGAGGCCGATCTGCCACGCTACGGCGGCGAGTTGCGGCATCGCCAGCGGCCGGCGCTTCGTCAGCACGGTGCCGAGTGCGAACAGGATCGAGGCGCCCAGGCCGCACAGCACCCCGGCGAGCGTCGTCCAGCCCTGATCGAAATGCAGCTGGCCGCTCATCAGCACGACCACGCCGGACAGGCCGATCACGAGGGCAGCGATGCGGGCCGGCGTCGGACGCTCGCCCAGCAGCGGCCAGGCCAGCAATACGGCCCAGAGCGGCAGCGTATAGACGACGATCACCGCCTCGCTCGCGTCGAGCAGCTTCACGCACATGATCGACAGGGCGGAGAAAGCGCTGAAGTTCAGGATCGTCGAGATCAGCAGCGCGCCCCATTGTCCGGCGGGCGGCCGCAGCCGCTCGCGCAGCAGGGCGGCGGCGGCAAACGCCACCACGGTTCCAACCGCCCCCGAGAGCGCGCGCGCCGTCAGCGGCGGCAGTTCGCCGAGAACGAGCCGCATCATCGGCCAGTTGATGCCCCAGCCGAAGGCGGTGACGAGCAAAAATCCAAGACCGATGGCGCGCCGCTCGACCACTGCCGCGGCCGGCACGGCAGGTACCGCGGCGCGGGCAACCGGACCGGTGCTCATCGGACGTAGACGCGTACCTCGCGCGTCTCCGCCTTCGGGTCGATACGGGCGAAGAGACGGACACGATTGTCCTGTATGCCGGTCATGACGATGGCGCGCATGATTTCGGCGGCGTCCGTCTGACCGGCGTTGATCTGGGCTGCCTGTGCGTCCGGGGTGCGAACGCGGGGAATGATGGCCACTACGTCATATTCGAGGTTCGGTCGCTGCGACTCGGCGGCCTTGACCGCCGCGTTCAGCGGACCTTGGTAGGCCGGGCTCGCCGTTTCATAGCGGATCGTGACGAGCGGGACCCGGTTCTCCGGCAGGGCCGCTCCGGCGATCAGGGTCGGTGCCGGCATGTCGGGTTCGGGGGCAAAGGTGCGCTGATCGATCAGGGTGCAGCCGCCAAACACCATCAGGAGCGGCACGAGCAGGAGTAGAGGCGGGCAAATCCGCGTGGCGGTGCGTCGGGGCATGAGGTCTGCGTCGGCCGTGTTGATATGGGATTGCGCGCTGGCGGATCATGGACGGCGTGCCGCGCGCGGGGCCAATACCTTGCAGGAAGCGTCGCAAGCGGCAAGAAGCGGCGGGCGGCATCGGGACAGGAGTGGCCGACGGGATGAGCACGGGCATGGAGACCGGGACGGCCAAAGGCGGGCCCGACGCACGCGGCACCAATCAGCGCATCGACGCCCGGCGGCTGTGGGACAGCCTGATGCAGATGGCCGAGATCGGCGCGACGCCGGCGGGCGGGGTGCGTCGCCTCGCTTTGAGTGATCTCGACCGCCAGGGCCGCGACCGCTTCCGCGCCCTGTGCGCGGCGACCGGTCTGACGGTGCGCGTGGACGGCATGGGCAACATGTTCGCGCGGCGCGAGGGGCGTGATCCCTCCCGGCCGCCCGTGCTGTTCGGCAGCCATCTCGACAGCCAGCCGACCGGCGGGAAGTTCGACGGCGCGCTCGGCGTGCTGGCGGGGCTCGAGGTGATGCGCACCATCGCCGATCTCGGCCTGACCACCGAGGCGCCGCTTGAACTGGTGAACTGGACGGACGAGGAGGGGAGCCGCTTCGGGCGCAGCCTGATGGGGTCCGCCGTCTGGGCCGGGCTGCTGGAACAGGCGGAGGTCGAGGCCTATGCCGACGCGGACGGGCAGACCGTCGGCCAGAGCCTGGACGCGATCGGCTATCGCGGCCCGGAGCCGGCGCGGCCGTTCCCGGCGGATGCCTATTTCGAGCTGCATATCGAACAGGGACCGATCCTGGAGCGGTCGGAGACCGAGATCGGCATCGTCACGGGCGCGCAGGCGATGGTGTTCTACGAGGCGGTGACGCGCGGGCAGGAGAGCCATGCCGGTACCACGCCGCCGTCAGCCCGGCGCGACGCGCTGGTTTGCGCGGCGCGGATCATCGATCTGGTGGACCGGATGATGCGGGCGCGGGGCGAGGACGGGCGGGGCACGGTCGGCCGGCTTCATGTCCGGCCGAACAGTCATAACGTGATCCCCGGTGAGGTGCGCTTCTCGGTCGAGTTCCGCCATCCGTCGGACGAGGAGATCGCCCGGCTGGAGGCGCAGTTTCCGCGCGAGGCCGGCTTCATCGCCCGCGATTGCGGCGTCGAATTCCAGCTGACGCCCCTGCTGCGGATCAAGGCGCAGCCTTTCGACACAAGCTGTATTGCATTGGTTCGCGACGCCGCCGCGCGGCTCGGCTATTCCGCCCGGGACATCGTGTCGGGTGCCGGGCATGACGCGGTGTCGGTGGCGCGGCACATCCCGACGGCGATGATTTTCGTCCCCTGCAAGGACGGGCTCAGCCACAACGAGGCGGAAAGCATCCTCCCGGACCAGGCGGCGGCGGGATGCCAGGTTCTGCTGGACGCGGTCCTGGCGCGGGCCAATCGCCCGCTGTGACCATCTTGCCGGTCGTCCGGCGCTGATCTGAACCGGCGGGCGCGCACTGCACCCGCTGCCAACCATGGCGCTATCATGCCGACCCGCCGATGCGGTCGTCATCACGAGGCTTGCCGCGAGGGGAGGCATTTGACGGTGTTGCTGCCCGGACCGCCCGAGGTTCTTCGTTTCGCCGACCGGCTGGCGGCGCGCTCGCATCTTTTCGAGGCGAGGCTGGACGCCGATCAGCTGATTGAGCGGGCCTGCGGCGATGGCGACTGGTCGCCGCACGCGGATCAGCGCGCGGCGCTGCGCATGCTCGTGGGCGCCGTCGAGGCGGAGGCATCGCTCAGCCTGTTCGGTCGGGCGGCCCTGCGCTGGGATATTGCCCGGTTCCTCGCCAACACCCGCCGGCTCGACGAGGAGGAGGCCGCTTGCCCCACGATCGGGCAGACGGCCGTGGAGCGGCCAGTGTTCATCCTCGGCCTGCCGCGCAGCGGGACCAGCTTCCTGCACGCCCTCATGGCGCAGGACCCGGACACGATGGCGCCGCGCTGCTGGCAGACGGTCTATCCCTACAAGCCGGCGGCGCGGCGGCGGGACCGGCGCATCGCGCAGGTGGGACGGCAGATCGCCCTGTTCACCCGCATTGCTCCCGACCTTCCCTCGGTGCATCCGATCACGGCCGAGACGCCCCAGGAATGCAGCGAGATCACGGCGCACACGTTCCGCAGCCTGCGTTTCGACACGACCTTCCGGGTGCCGTCCTACCTCGCTTGGCTCGATGCCGAGGGACACGACGCGGCTTATGCCTTTCACGCCCGCTTCCTCCGCCACCTGCAACGGCAGACCGAGCCGGAGCCGGACGCGCGCTGGGTGTTGAAATGCCCCGATCACGTCTTCGCCTTCGAGGCGATCCGGCGCACCTATCCCGATGCCCGTTTCGTGTTCGTCCATCGCGACCCGTGGCATGTGCTGGCCTCCGTCGCGCGTCTGACCGAGATCCTGCGCGCGCCATTCACCCGACGCATCGACCGGCTCGAGATCGGCCGCCAGGTCGCGGACCGCTGGGTTCTGGGGGCGCAGCGCATCGTGGCGGCGACGGAGAGTGCGGGTCGTGACGACCTGCCGGTCGTACATGTCACGCACGGGGCGCTGGTGGCCGATCCGTGGGCGACGGTCTGTCGGGTGTACGAGGCGCTTGGCCTGACGATGCGCGCGCCCGCAGCCGCGCGCATTGGTGCCATGATCCAGGCGCGGCCTGACGGGGGCTATGGACGCAACAGCTATCATCCGTCGACCTTCGGCCTCGTGGCCGATCGGGAGCGGGAACGGTTCGCGGCCTATATCGAGCGGTTCCTGCCGGGTGACGAGACGATGGGCCCGCCGGAGTCCCGTATTCGGGCGGCATGAGGGAGATGCGCTTGGACACAGACTATGTCGTCGCCGCCGACCACGGCGCCCGCTTCTGGCGAAGCCCGGCGGCGTCCCTCCCGATCGGCAGTGCGGCGCACAAGACCGCTTTCTGTCGCATGTTCCACGAGACGTTCAATCCGTACAAGCCGTCCGTGATCGACTGGCCGCGTCTGGAACCGGAGGCGCGCGACCGGCTCGTGTCGCTGCCGATCTGGGACATCGCGGTCCAGACCGAGGGCAAGGCCAAGCTGCGCATGCTGGCCTACGCCTATTCGGTGACCGATCCGGACCTGCGGGCGGCCGTCGAACTGAACGGATGGGAGGAGGGGCGCCATCGCGAGGTGCTCGGCAACCTCGTGGAAGCCTATGGCATCAAGCTCGCCCCGGAGCCGGAGTACAAAACGCCGCGCGACCCCGAATGGGCATACATGGTCACCGGCTACAGCGAATGCGTCGACAGCTTCTTTGCGTTCGGCCTGTTCGAGCTGGCGAAGCGGTCCGGCTTCTTTCCGCCGGCGCTGGTCGACACGTTCGAGCCGGTGATCCAGGAAGAGACGCGCCACATCATCCTGTTCGCGAACTGGGTGGCCTGGCATCGCCGCACCATGCCGTGGTGGCGCAGGCCGTGGTTCGAGCTCAAGGTGGCCGCGGTCTGGGTCTTTCTCGGGATCGAGCGGATCGGCATCGCGCGCGGCGTGGGCGGCGGTGGCGAGGCGTCGGCGCAGGACAACAACTTCACGGTCACCGGCAGCAAGGCCGTGAGCAACGTGGATGTCAGCCTGCGCGAGCTGATCGATATCTGTCTGGCCGAGAATGACCGGCGGATGGCCGGCTATGATCCCCGTCTGCGACGGCCCACCACGGCGCCTGCACTGGCGCGGTTCATCCGATTCTTCCTGCGGCGGCCAGCGACGCCAGCTACTGCAGCGGCATGCTGAGCTGAAGGCCGGCGGGTGGCACCCGCCGATCCTGTTCGCTGTGCATCGTCGAATGCGCGAGGTATCCGTTTCCCTCGTCGTAAAACCGAGGATTGAACACTTCCGGGGAAAGGTGCGTGCCGGTCTCCTGCGCCTCGGGCACCGGCGTCGCCTCGCCGGGAACGGGCGCGGCGGAGTAGGTTTGCGGCAACGGCGGCGGTATCGGCGGTATCGGCAGGCCGTTATCGGCGGGTGAGACCTCGAACGCGGCAGCGTCGGTGGGACGATGCACGTAGCGGGTCCCGGCGGCCATGGCCGTGCCGGCGGCAACCATCCCCGTTGCGGCGCAAAGCAACGCCGTCCAAAGCGAGGCGGCATGGCGGCGGTGGCGGTGGCGGTTCATTGCGCCGTCTCCGTGCCAGCGGGGGCGAGCGGGTGGGCGCCGCGGGGATCTTCGACCGGGTTGCCCGCAGGTGCGCCGAGCGGGCCATCGCCTACGGCGCGCCACGCATGCAGAGCCCAGCGCACCGAGGGAAAAGCGAGGCTGTCCCACGGGATATCGTCCCAGCGATACAGCGCCACATCCTGGCTCTCCGGCCCGGCGGCGAACGCGGCGGGGCCGTCGAAGCGACCCCGGAACATGACCTGCACCTGTCCGATACGGCTGATGCTGTAGAGCGCGAGGACCCCGTCGAGCGAGATTCGGGCGCGCGCTTCCTCCCACGCCTCCCGCCGGGCGCCGTCCTCGATCGTCTCGCCGAGTTCGAGAAAGCCAGCGGGCAAGGTCCAGTAACCGCGGCGCGGCTCGATCTCGCGGCGGCACAGCAGGACGCATCCGTCATCGACGACGACGGTGCCCACGACCACCCGCGGGTTTTCGTAATCTATGAAGCCGCAGGTTCCACAAACCCGTCGTTCGCGTTCGTCACCTGCCGGCAAGCGGCGGATGAAATCTGGCATGCGCCAAGAAAGCCCGCACCCTGCTCAGGCCGCAAGTGACGGATTCGCCACGCTGTCATCTTGGCGACGGCGCGTGTCAGCCATGCATCACTTTTGAGCACGGCGGGTGGTCAGGGCACCCGCGCGGCCGCCTCTTACGTCAGACCGACAGGTCGAGCAGCGACCCGCGCGGCAAGGTGGTGGCCGGGGGTGGCGCGCCGGGTTGCGGCAGGTTCTGGGCGCGCCCCGACTGGGCGGCGCTTCCCTGTGAAGCGGCCGCGCCCCCCGTCGCCGCCACCGGGGATATACCGGGCACCGGGCCGGTCGCGCGCAGGCCGGACGATCCGAGCCCTTGCGCCTGGGGGGCTGCCGCGGTGAAGGCGGCGAGTGAACCCGAAGAGGTCATGCCGAGGAGCATCAGCGACATGTCTCAAAATTGGGTTAACACGCGCCCGGGCGCAAGGGGCTGCGGCTCGCGCCCCATCACCCCATGAGCGCCGCGACGCCCGGCAGCGACTTGCCCTCCATCCATTCGAGGAAGGCGCCCCCGGCCGCGGAGACATAAGTCAGGCGGTCCAGCACACCCGCGTGACGCAGCGCCGAGACGGTGTCGCCGCCGCCCGCGACCGACACGAGTCGTCCTGCCTGCGTGAGGTTCGCGACCGTATGGGCGAGCGCCACGGTCGCGCGGTCGAAGGGCGGGGTCTCGAACGCGCCGAGCGGCCCGTTCCAGACGAGGGTTTTCATGGCTCCGAGCCCGTCCGACAGCACGGATACCGTGGCCGGCCCGACATCGAGCGCCATCGCATCCGCCGGCACGGCGCCCACCGGGACCGTCTCGCTCGGGGCGCCTGCTTCGAGCTTGCGGGCGATCACCACATCGATCGGAAGCATGATCGCGCAGCCGGCAGCCTTAGCCCGCGCGCGGATGTCACGCGCGGTCGCATGCATGTCGGGCTCCTGCAGCGACTTGCCCATGCCCGCGCCCTCGGCGGCGAGGAATGTGTTGGCCATGGCGCCGCCGATCACCAGCACGTCGACCTTGGACACCAGGTTGCCGAGCAGTTCGAGCTTGGTCGACACTTTCGACCCGGCGACGATCGCGGCCACGGGCCGCTGCGGATGGCCGAGGGCGGCATCCAGCGCCTCCAGCTCCGCCTGCATCAGTCGACCCGCGTGGGACGGCAGGATGTGGGCCACCCCCTCCGTGCTGGCATGCGCCCGGTGGGCGGTCGAGAACGCGTCGTTCACGTACAGATCCGCCAGCGCGGCCAGCGCCGCCGCGAAGGCAGGATCGTTGTTCTCCTCGCCGGCATGGAAGCGGGTATTTTCCAGGACGAGGATGTCGCCGTCGCCGAGGCGCCCGACTGCCTGTTCCGCCACCGGGCCGATGCAGTCGTCGGCGAAGGCGACGGGCTTTCCCAGGATGTCCGCCAGGGCCGTCGCCACGGGCGCCAGCGACATCGCCGGCACCCGCTTGCCCTTCGGACGGTCGAAGTGGCTGGTGACGATCACCCGCGCCCCGCCGGCGGCAAGTTCGCGGATCGTGGGCGTCAGGCGTTCGAGCCGGGTCCGGTCGGTGATCTGCCCGTCATGCATCGGCACGTTGAGATCGGCGCGCAGCAGCACGCGTTTGCCGACGACATCGACGCCGTCGAGTGTTCGCCACCCCGCCATGTCACAGGCTGCCGAACAGCGCTGCCGTGTCGGACATGCGCGACGAGAAGCCCCACTCGTTATCGTACCAGCCCATCACGCGGGCGAGCGCGCCATCAACCACCGCGGTCTGCGTCGCATCGAAGCTGCACGAGGCCGGCGAATGGTTGAAGTCGATGCTGACGAGCTTGTGCGTGTTGTAATCGATGATGCCGCGCAGCTCACCTTCGGCCGCGTGCCGGAAGGCGTCGTTGATGGCCTCCGTCGTCGCGGGCTTCGCGAGGTTCACGTCGAGCGAGACGAGTGATACGTTGGGCACCGGCACGCGGATGGCCGTACCGTCGAGCTTTCCCTTCAGCTCCGGCAGCACGAGGCCGACCGCCCGCGCGGCGCCGGTGGTCGTCGGGATCGTCGAGACGGCGGCGGCACGCGCGCGATGCAGATCCTTGTGCAGCGTGTCCACGGTGTTCTGATCGCCCGTATAGGCGTGCACGGTCACCATGTAGCCACGCAGGATGCCGAACGTATCGTGCAGCACCTTCGCCATCGGGGCGAGACAGTTGGTCGTGCAGGATGCGTTGGAGATGATCTGCATCTGCGGCGTGATGGATTTGTGGTTCACGCCATAGACGATGGTCGCGTCGACGCCGTCGGCGGGGGCGGAGATCAGCACCTTGCGCGCGCCGGCCTCGAGCAGCTTCGCCGCCTGCTCACGCTTGGTGAAGATGCCCGTGCACTCCATGGCCACGTCCACGCCACCGAATGGCACGCGGCTGGGGTCACGCTCCGCGGAGACACGGATCGGGCCATAGGTGCGACCGCCATGGCGGATCAGGATCGTCTCGCCGTCGACCAGCACCTCGCCGGGGAATCGCCCGTGCACGCTATCGTAGCGAAACAGGTGCGCGTTGGCCTCCGTGCTGCCCAAATCGTTGATCGCGACCGGCTCGATATCGGTGCGCCCGCTTTCGATCATTGCCCGCAGCACGAGCCGCCCGATGCGTCCGAACCCGTTGATTGCGACCTTGACTGGCATTTCCAACCCTTTCGTTTGCCGTTACGACCGTGTGCAGCGCGCCTTCATGACCCGCATTCTGACCGTTTCTATAACGGTAGCGCAGGAAATGCCGAAAGACTGACCCGGTTGCGTGCCGGGCCCGGCGGTCGGATCAATAAAGGCGCCGTCCTCGCCGATCCAGCGCTCCCATCCCAACCGTGCCCCGCGTTCGATGCCGATCCGGGGCGCGGTGCCGAGGACGGTCTGGCGATAGGCGTCGTCCTGGACGGCAAAGAGCTCCCAGCAGGGCAGGGCGGCGACGGCGACCGCAATGCCTTCGGCCGCCAGCTCCGCCTGCGCCGCGCGGGCAACGGCAAGGTCGGTTCCCGTCGCAATCAGGGTCGCCTCCGGCTCCCCGTCGGCGGCTTCCACCAGATATCCGCCGCGTGCGACCGGCTGCGCCGCCTCGGGGCGCGGGAGCGCCGCGACGGCGTCAGTCCCCAGAAAGACGGCGGTGGGACCGTCGGTGCGGCGCAGCGCGATGTCGCAGCACTCGGCGGCCTCGACCGCGTCGCCAGGCCGCAGCACGAGCAGATTGGACACGGCGCGGAGCGAGGCCAGCAATCCATCCGACGCGGTGCCGTGCGCGTCCTCCGTCATGAAGCATGTGATCGGGAGCTGCCGGCGGGCCGCTATGCGCAGGGCCGGCCGCAGGCTGTCGCAGGTCTCGGCCGATACCTGCGCGACCGGCACGAGCCCCCCATGTAAGGCAAGCCCGAGCAGGACCGCCCCGAGACCGGCCGTGCAGGCACCGCAGTCCACCGCGCGGCCGCGATGCGCCTCGGGCGGCGGCCACTCCGCATCGCCCGGGCGACCGCCGCGGACCAGCACCAGCTCCGGCGTGGCGGTCATCAGCCCGTCCAGCACGTCGCGGGCCGCGGCGGCGGGGCTGGGTGCCGGCGTGGTCGCCGCGATGGCCTTGCGAAGGGTGCCCACCACCTCGTGCGCGTCATCGGAGCGCCGCCGTCCCGCGGCGCGGTCATGTTCGTCGCGCAAGGGGTGCTGGGCAAGCCGGCGCAGCCATGCACGGCGGGCGGGTGCCGATCGGGCGTCGGCGGCCTGCCAGTGCGCGGCATCGGACTCGTAATCGGCGGGATCAGCGCCAGCGGCACTGGACGCCTCGTCGGCCGGGCACAGGATGAGCGTCGGGCGGCGGCCCCGCAGTGCGAACGAAAGGGCGGCCGGCAACGCCCCCGCATCGCCAGGGCGGACATGCCGGACGGCCCACCCCGTCGCCTGCGCCTGTCGCGCGAGCCGCTCCATGGGCGCCGGACCATTCGCCGTCAGGACGACAACCAGGCGACTGAGGTGCAGTCGGGCGGCAAGATCGAGCGCCTCCTGCCCCGGGCCGCTGGCGAGGTCATCCGGGCCGACCAGCACCCATGTCCGATGGTCGACGAGACTGCGTCCGAAGCGCGCGGCCAGCAGCCGTTCCGCGGCCGCCAACCCGACGGCGGTGCCGAGCCCCAGGCCGGGGGGCAGCCGGCTGGGACCGACGGGCGTGACCATGCCGCCGGGGTCGCAGGCCAGCAGCGGATCGTAGGCCGGCGCGGTGTGGCCGAGGCCCGTCAGCATGTGAGCGGAGGCGAAAGGCGCGGCTGGATCGGCAAGCACGAGCCGGTCCCGGTCCGGCCACGCAGGGTCGGCGGCGTCGTATTTCAGAACACCAGCCCAGAGCGCGCGCAGCACGGCAGCCGTCCCGGTTGGACGAGATGCGGAATCGACGGACATGGGGGCCGCGATTGGCGAGGCTGCGTGCGGCGGGTCGTCGGTGCCGGGTGCATCGCGGCGGACCAGGCGGGCTGCGTTGGCTGCCATTCCAGTCTCTCTAGTACGGCGCGCTCTTAGGCGCTCGGCGCCCCCCCGGCAAGCCGGCGACCGCGCTTGCGGCGCCACAGATGGCTTGCAAAAATCCGCCCGCTCCGCCATGTCAGGTGCAGTTTTGACGCCGGTCTGAAGACGCCCGCCTGGGTCGGGCATGTCATGAACCGGATACCTGAACGGGCGCGCGGGGCATGGGCCTTGCCGCGCCCGTCATGCATGGAGGGCATCCGCCTTGGCCGCGACCCCGCTCGAACGGATCCGCAATATCGGCATCACCGCGCATATCGACGCGGGCAAGACCACGACGACCGAGCGCATCCTGTACTACACCGGCGTATCCCATAAGATCGGCGAGGTGCACGAAGGCAACACCACGACCGACTACATGGAGCAGGAGCGCGAGCGGGGGATCACCATCACCTCCGCCGCCGTGACGTGCGAGTGGAAGAACCACCGCATCAACATCATCGACACGCCCGGCCACATCGACTTCAACATCGAGGTGAATCGCAGCCTCCGCGTTCTGGACGGCGCGGTATTCATCATCGAGGGCGTGGCCGGCGTGCAGCCGCAGAGCGAGACCAACTGGCGCCTCGCCGACCGCTACAACGTGCCGCGCATTATCTTCATCAACAAGCTCGACCGCACCGGTGCCGACTTCTACCGCGCGTTCGATACGCTGAAGGAGAAGCTCGACATCGTGGCGCTGCCGCTGCAGCTCCCGATCGGGATCGAGGACCAGTTCGTCGGCGTCGTCGATCTCGTGGAGATGAAGGCCATCGTCTGGGAAGGCGGTGAGCTGGGGGCGAAGTACCACGACGAGCCGATCCCGGCGGATCTGGCGGATAAGGCCAAGGAATATCGCCAGCTGCTGCTCGACACGGCGCTGTCCGTCGACGACGCGGCGATGGAGGAATATTTCGAGAAGGGCGACGTCGAAGTCGCGACCCTGAAGCGCTGCATCAAGGCCGGCGCCATCAGCGGCGTCTTCCGTCCGGTGCTGTGCGGCACCGCATTCAAGAACAAGGGCGTGCAGCCGCTGCTCGACGCGGTGCTCGACTACCTGCCGAGCCCGGTCGACGTCCCCGGCATCAGCATCGCCGCCGAGGAAGGGGAGGAGGACGGCGAGCACTCCGACCGTCGGCGTATCAAGGCCGATCCGAGCGCGCCGTTCGCCGGTCTGGCGTTCAAGATCATCAACGACAAGTACGGCACCCTTACCTTTGTCCGCGTCTACGCCGGCACGCTGAAAAGCGGCGACATGGTGCAGAACACGACCAAGGGGCACCGCGAGCGCATCGGCCGCATGTTCCAGATGCACGCGGACAAGCGCGCCGAGATCAAGGAAGTCTCGGCCGGAGATATCGCGGCCTTTGTCGGGCTGAAGGACACCCAGACGGGTGACACCCTCGCCTCGTCCGACGATCCGGTGGTGCTGGAGCGCATGGCCTTCCCGGTGCCGGTGATCGACATCTCTGTCGAGCCGAAGACGAAGGATGCGGTCGAGAAGATGTCGCTCGGTCTGCAGAAGCTCGCGGCGGAGGACCCGTCGCTGCGTCTCAAGACCGATCAGGAGAGCGGCCAGACGATCCTGTCCGGCATGGGCGAGCTGCATCTCGAAATCATCATCGACCGGCTGCGTCGCGAATACGGCGTCGACTGCAACATCGGCGCGCCGCAGGTCGCCTATCGCGAGACGATCAGCAAGCCGCATACCGAGGTCTACACCCACAAGAAGCAGACGGGCGGCTCTGGTCAGTTCGCCGAGGTGAAGATCGTCTTCGAGCCGCAGGAACGTAACGCCGGCATCACCTTCGAGAACGCCGTCGTCGGCGGTTCGGTGCCGCGGGAATACATTCCGGCGGTCGAGAAGGGCATCAAGGTGCAGGCCGAGACGGGTGTGCTCGCGGGCTTCCCGACCGTCGATTTCAAATACACGCTGGTGGACGGCAAGTATCACGACGTCGACAGCTCGGCGCTGGCGTTCGAAATCGCGGCCAAGGCCTGCTTCCGCGAGGGCATGAAGAAGGCGAGCCCGATCATCCTCGAGCCGATCATGGACGTGGAGGTGACGACGCCGCAGGACCATGTCGGCGACGTGGTGGGCGACATCAATCGCCGCCGCGGCATGATCCAGAACCAGGAAAGCTCGGGCTCGACCGTGATCGTGCGCAGCCACGTGCCGCTGAAGGAGATGTTCGGCTATATCTCCGACCTGCGCAGCATGACCAAGGGGCGCGCGAGCTTCACCATGCAGTTCCACCACTATGATCCGGTGCCGCGGAACATCGCGGACGAGCTGGTGAAAAAGAGCGCCTGACGCACCAGTGAGCGCACCGCGGCTGCACTGGACGCGGGGACGGGCGGACGAGGGTGGCGGCGAAGGCCGCACCCTCGAATGGATCGGACTAGACGACGCGGGCGCACCGATCGCCCGCGTCGTTCGTTTGCGCGGTCCCACGCTCGGGGACTGGCGCCGCCACGCCGCGGTGCCGCTCGACGAGGAGGCCCGCATCATCGAATTGCGGCCACCCGCGCCTGCGGGGGCCGCGTGGCTTGCCTATATCGGCGGCAAGGTGGTGGGGCGTGCCGCGCTGCCGCTGCAGGCGGTCAGGACGGCCGAGGCGGCGCTCGCCGGGCGCGGACGCCCGTAAGCTGAACCGTTTCATAAATCTTTAAGGTTGATGAAACGTTTTTCCGTCGGATGCGTCTGATCGCTGCTGCCAATCACAGGAGCACATGATGCGCACCCGCTACCTTGCCCTTGCCGGTTTGACCCTGTCGTTCGGCGTCGCGACGATGACCGCCCAGCCGGCAAGCGCCGGTTGTCTTACTGGCGCCGTCGTCGGCGGCGTGGCCGGCCACATGGTTCATCACGGCGTACTCGGCGCTGCGGCCGGCTGCGCCGTGGGTCACCACCATGCCAAGGTCGCGCAGCAGCGGCAGCGTGAGGCCACGCCGACCGCCGGGACGCCCGCGACCGGTGGGGCGCCCGATACCGCGACGCACTGACGGCGTGGCCGCAGGCGCTACATCAGCGTCTGCATGTCTCCGTCGATCGCGAGGGCCTGCCCGCTGATCGTCGCGCCGAACGGGCTGCTGAGATAAAGCGCCATGTTGGCGATGTCGTGCTGGGTAACGAAGCAGCGGAGCGATGTCGTCGCGACGGATCGCTCCGTCTGCTCGTTCTCGCCGATACCGGCTGCCTGCGCCTTCGCGCTGAGCACCCGCCTGATGCGCGGGCCGTCCACCAGGCCGGGAAGGATGGCGTTAACCCTGATCCCTCTCGGTCCAAGCTCGATCGCAAGCGTCTTCGTCAGTCCGATAACGCCCCATTTCGCCGCCGAGTAGGGGCTACGCAAAGCGAAGCCGAAACGGCCGGCAGCGGAGCTGAGATTGATGATCGATCCGCCGCCGGCCTGCCGCAGAGCCGGAATGGCGCGCCTCGCGGTGTGAAACATCGACGCGAGGTCGACGCGCAAGGTCTCCTCCACCTCCGCCGGCGTCAGGTCCTCCGCCCGCTTCGTCGGACCGGCGATGCCGGCGTTGTTGACCAGCACGTCAAGGCCGCCGAGATGCGTGACGGCAGCGTCGATGAAGCCCTCCATGTCGGAACTGACGCCGGCGTCGGCGCGCATCCCAGGATAGGCGCTGTCAGACAGTGCCTGTTCATCGATGTCGGAGATAAAGACCGACGCGCCGCAGGCGGCGTAGCTGTCGGCCATCACCCGCCCGATCCCGGCGGCACCCGCCGTGATCGCCACCCGCAGCCCGCCGAGATCAACCGTGAGGGGTGTTCGTGCGCCGCTGATCATGCCCGTCTCCTTGGCGTGTGGGGCCCGTCGTCCGCTAGTGCGGTATCATCCACGGCACGACGTATTGCTGCAGCGCCACCAGAAGGCCGAGCAGGATCGTCAGAGCCACACTATGCACGAACGTGCGGGCGAAGACGGCGCCTTCGTGGCCCTTGAGGTTCGTGACCGCGACGCCGGTGGCAATGTTTTGCGGCGAAATCATCTTGCCTAGCACGCCGCCGGAGGAGTTGGTCGCGGCAATCAACACCGGATTGAGATTGAGCTGGTGGGCTGCGACCACCTGCAGGTTGCCGAACAGGGCATTGCCGGAGGTGTCGCTGCCCGACAGGAACACGGCGATCCAGCCCAGGAACGGCGACAGCAGGATGAAGATCGGACCGGCCGCGGCGACGCCCTTACCGAGCGTGTAGGACAGCCCGGAGTAGTTCATCAGAAACGCAACGCTGATGATCAGCGCCACCGTCACGATGGCAAGCCACGTCTGCCGCCATGTCTGACCGATGCAGCGGAGGAACGCGGCGGGCGAGCAGGCGCAGAGAACGGCGGTGATGATCGAGGCAATCAGGATGGCCGTGCCGGTCGACAGCGGCTGGAACGTATACAACGCCGCATAGGGCTTTCCGCCGTACAGCGTGATCGCGACCTGGTTGTGCAGGCCTGGGAACGGGAATGTCTGCGCCCCGACCGCGAAGACCTTGTAGTCAGTCCAGACGATCACGACGGCGGCAACGACGACCCAGGGTATCCAGCCCCGCCAGGGCGCGACGGGGGTCGTGCCGCGGGTCGCGGGCCGGGCGGTCAGGGGCGCGATCGCGTGCAGCGGGTCCGGTGCCGGCCGCCAGACCTGGAGGAACAGGATGGTGACGATCAGGGCACCGAGCGACGAAAGCACGTCGGTGAGCTGGTAGTCGATGTAGTTCGACGCGACGAACTGCGACAGGGCGAAGCTGCCGCCCGCGACGAGCAGCATCGGGAACAAGGCCCGCACCGACCGAAAGCCGCCGTAGATCGTCATGACGTAGAACGGCAGCAGGAAGGCGAGGAACGGCAGCTGCCGGCCGACCATCTGGCCCAGCGCCATCGCAGGCAGGCCGGTGACCTTTCCGAGCGTCGTGATCGGCACGCCCAGCGCGCCGAAGGCCACGGGCGCCGTATTGAAGATCAGCGTGAACACGAGCGCTTCCAGCGGCGGGAAGCCGACCATGATGAGCAGCGACGAGGTGATCGCGACCGGCGTGCCGAAGCCGGCAACGCCTTCCAGCAGCGCGCCGAAGCAGAACCCGATGACCACAAGGACGACGCGCCGGTCGTTCGGCAGGTGGTTCATCACCCAATCGCGAAACGCGTCGAAGTGACCGGTCGTTACGGCGACATTATACAGAAGCAACGCGGTGAAGACGATCCACATCACCGGCAGCAGCGCGAACAGGACGCCGTTGCCGATGGCGGCGGCCGCCAGGTGCGGCGGGAATTGCCAGAAACCGACCGCGACGATCAGCGCCACGATCAGGCCCGCCAGCGAGGCCTGCCACGCCGGGCGACGAAGGGCGCCCAGCAAAATGAGGACGGTCAGGATCGGGGTCAGCGCCACCAGAAAGGAGGCCGACAGGCTCCCCCCGATCGGGGTCAGCAGTTGCTGGAACATTTTGGTTCTTGCTCCCGGACGTCGCCGCGGCGTGCCGCTTGTCCGGACCAATGCCGGATTCGTCCGCCGTTGAACAGTCCCGCCGCCGGTCGGGCTGGATCAGCGCTCCGCGTGGAAAAGTCCGCGGCGCAACCGCCAATCCGGCCGCGTGAAACGAACCGACCGGAAGCCGAGCGAGCGCAGCATAGCCTCCATGCAGGCACGATTGGGGGACCACCAGTTGGTGGGATCCCCGTCGAGTTCGTCGTTCGGATAGAAGCGCATGAACGGGCGGCGGCTGAACGGCGCGATCAGGCGGCTTTCGACGACCAGCGTCTGGGTCGCCAGCGCCGCCACCTGCTCCAGCACCTGAAACGGGTGCCGCAGATGGTAAAAAACACCGCAGAACAGAACGATATCAAATCGGCCGACGCGCCCGACCGTCAGGTCCGGCAGGTCGATGTCCAGAGCCTCGATCGATGGGGCAAGCCGGTCGCGGGCAAGGTCGAAGCAGCGGCGGTCGCCCCAGCTACCGGGCGCCCAGGCGAAATGATCGGTGGCAAGCACCCGGGCAGCCCCGCGCCGCGCCGCCTCGATCGAGTATGCGCCGTCCCAGCAGCCGATATCGAGCACCGACCGCCCGGTCACGGGTCGGTCGAAGATCATGCGCGACATCCGGCGGATCTTCGATGCCTTGATCCAGCCCGGGCTGAGCACCCCGTCGCCGAAATCGATCTGGTGGAACCAGCGGAGCGACTGGATTTCGCGCTGCAGTTCGGCGGTGGTCATGGCGGGGCGGCGTCTCCGTCAGGCGCCGGCCGCCGGTCTTGAAGCCCGAGCGCGCCGGTCACACCTGCACTGTCGATGGGTTGGGAACGCGACGACCGGCTGATCGACATGGACCTCGAGGGGCATATCCGGACGCCGTCCGTGCCGCCCCTGATGGCGCGCGTGTTGCGGGGCGCCATCGTGATCGCCGTCCTCGGCGCGATGCTGGCGGCCGGATTGCTGGCCTTTGGGCTCGCTTTGGCGCTGATACCCGTTGTCATCATGGCCGGGCTTGTCGCATGGGGCGCGTTTCGCTTCCAGATGTGGCGACGGCGGGCCGCGTTTTCGGCCGTCATGCCCCGCTCGCCGCCCGGCGGCGCCCCTACGCCCCGCGATCCCTGGCGCTGAGTTAGCCGATTCGGCCGGCGTCAGGCCGCGACGAGCGCGGCTGACGTCAGCCCGGACGCTTCGGCCAGAAGCGTATAGGATCGGCGCCGGGCCTGTGGGTCATGGACTGTCGTGAGCACCGCCACCTCGTCCGCCCCAAGACCCGACGCGAGCGCGTCGAGCTGTCGGGCAACCTCTTCCCCGGTGCCGTAGATCGATACGGACCGGCCAGCCTCCATGTGGGCGCGCTCGGCATCCGAAAAGGCGCGCGCCGCTACCTCGTCCGGTGACATCAGAGGCTCGAACAGACCGCGGTTCCGTCCAAGCCGCCAGGCGAGGCGGGAGGTAAGGAGGCGTTCGGCCTCCTGTCGTGTGTCGGCGGCCAGCGCCCAGACGCAGACCGCGACATGCGGCGCGGCGAGCTGCGCGCTCGGCCTGAACTGCGTGCGATAGGCGTCGATCGCCTGTTCGGCGCCACGCCCCTCGGTAATGAAGTGCGCATAGCAGTAGGGCAGCCCGAAATACGCGGCGACCTGTGCGCCGTAGTCGGAGCTGCCGAGGATCCAGACCTCCGGCGTGGTCGGGCCCGCGGGTTGGGCACGGACGTCCCTGAAGGGGTGTCCGTCGACCAGCTTCTGGCCGGATACCCAGGCCAACAGATCGCGTATCTGCGCCGGAAACTGATCGGCGGCGGTGTCGGCGCGGGGATTCAGGGCAAAAGCGGTCCGTCCGTCCGACCCGGGCGCCCTGCCGAGGCCCAGATCGATCCGCCCGGGTGCCACGGCCTCGAGGACGCGAAACTGTTCCGCGACCTTGAGCGCGGCGTAGTGCGGCAGCATGACGCCGGCGGAGCCCACGCGGATGCGCGCAGTCGTAGCGGCAATCGCTCCGATCAGGATTTCCGGTGCCGTCCCGGCCTGGCTGTCACTGTTGTGATGTTCCGCGACCCAGTAGCGCGCGTAGCCGAGGGACTCGGCCAGACGCGCGAGGGCCAGACTTTCCCGTATCGACTCCGCGGGGGTGCGGCCGGTGACGACGGTTGATTGATCCAGGACGGACAAGCGCATGCTGAGCCTCCAACGCACGGAACATGGGGCGCGGGCGCCGCCGGTGCCACGGGTCACGGGCCGCCGTGGCCGGTGGCGAGACGCAGCACGGCATAGAGAAGACCGCCGACGAGGAAGCCCACGAGGGTGCCGTTGACCCGCACGAACTGCAGGTCCTTGCCGACCCTTAATTCCAGCCGGTCCGTGATCGTCCGCGTGTCCCAACCGGCGACGACGGACGCGATGAAGTCCGCAAGGTTCGCCTGTGCGGCGGGGAGGAAGCGGAAGACCACCCGTTCGGCGGCGTGCTGGACGGTCGCGCGGATGGCGGGATCGCTGTCGAGCATGGTGCCGAGTTGAGCCAGCGCGCCTTCGATTGTCTGGATGGTGCGTCCGTTTGGGCGGGTGGCGTCCGCCTCCACCACTTGCCTGAAACGCGTCCAGACATCCCAGACCCATGCCTGCACCGTCGGATGGGCCATCACCCGACGGAGGCCGCGGCCTATCTCGGCCGCGCGCTTCGGGTCCTGCTCGATCTTTTCGATCTCGCGGCGCGCCCATTCGTCGAAGGCGGCGCGCAGGTCCGAACTGTCCGGACCCATCCGGTCGAGTTCGCCGTTGATCGTCGTGAGGACACGCCGGGCGATCGAGGCGCCGAGCGCCCAGCCCACCAGCCGGCCGCCCTGCTCGCGTACCCGTTCCTCGATCGCGGCCCGCAAGGCGTCTTCGCGGGCAGCCAGGGCCTGCTTCAGCTCCGTCAACACGAAGCCGAGCACGTCCTGATGCCGTCCGCCTTCGACCAGCCCGCGCAGCGCCCGCGCCACGATCCGACCCGCGCCGGCGGTGCCGATCAGGCGCGGCACGATCAGCGCCGCCAGTCGCCGGGCGCGGCCGTCCTCGATCGTCGTGAGCAGCCTCGGCAGGAGGCCCGCGATCGCCTCGGCGGCCGGCCGAGCCGCCGACGGATCGGCGAGAACCGCCCGCACCAACCCGGGCACGTCGAGCCGCGCCAGGGTGCGCGAGACTTCCGGTTCGGTCACGACATAGGCGGAGACGAAGCGGCCGAGGGCGCGGCCGAGCCGTTCCTTCTGGCGGGGGAGGATCGCCGTGTGCGGGATCGGCAGCCCGAGCGGATGGCGGAACAGGGCGGTTACCGCGAACCAGTCGGCGAGGCCGCCGATCCCCCCCGCCTTCGAGGCCGCCAACAGGATATCGGCGGGCCACCCGGCCGGCAGCGCATAGCTCAGGATCATCGCCGCCCCCATCAGCAGCAAAAGTCCCGTCGCCATGGCGCGATGGCGGGCGAGCGCACGGCGCGCCGGCGCATCCGGATCAGTCACTGGGGCATGCATCGCGGTTTTCGCTACCACGCCCCGCCGGCCGCTGCCACGCCGGGGGGCAGCAGCATGCGGGCCGGCGCCGGGCTCGCTTTGTGCGTTGCGCAAAGACGCTGTTGAGGGCAGATTTGGTCGCATGCCAGATGGTCACTTGCCACATACCGACATCGTCCAAGACCTCCTTGCCATGACCGCCCGCGCGCGCGCGCGGGCGGCGGAGGATCCGTTCGGCAATCCCGTCCTTTCGGTCGCGCTGGCGATCACCCGCATGACGGATCAGGGGCAACTCGATACCGCCACCATCGGCGCAATCGTGCGCGCGCTGCGCGATGAGGCCTTCGCCGACCGCGCCGGTCGGATCGCGGCCTATGTCGGCGGCCTCGACCGGCCCGCGGCCGCGTTCGAAAAATTGGCGCAGCATCTGGTTCAGCCCGATCCCCACGACAGCCCGGTGCCGTGGCGGCACTTCCAGAGCGAGGTCGAACGCATCCGGTTCGCGGCGGTGTTTACGGCACATCCGACCTTCGCGCTTCCGGCCGACGTGAACGCGGCGCTGGCCCGCCTGGTCTGTGGCGAGCCGGCGCCCGACTTCGAGACGCACCGTCCCACAAAGCCGACGCTGCAGGAGGAATTCGATCAGGCGGTCGTGGCCATGCAGAACGGCCGCGACGCCATCGACCAGCTGAACGAGGCGCTGATCACCGCGGCGCGCGGCGTCTGGCGCGACCGCTGGGCGAGCCTGTGTCCCCGCGCGGTGGTACTGTCGAGCTGGGTCGGATACGACACCGACGGACGCTCCGATATCGGCTGGTGGGACACGCTGCGGCTGCGCTTGGCCATGAAGCACCTTCAGCTCCAGCGCATTGTCGCCCAGACGGCGGGGATCGACGCGGCGGCGGCGGCGCATGCCCTGGCGCAACGCGCTGCCGACACCGTGGCCGCCCAGATCGAGGCGGCGCCCGCGGCGCCGGAGCCGGATGAGGTGGAACGCTTCGCCGCGGCGCTGATCGGTCGTCGCGACGAGGCCCTCGTCTCGACCGCGCCGCTTCTGGAGGCGCTTGATGCGGCGATCGCCGAGGCGGCACCCGATACGCGGCTGCGGCTCGCTGTCATACGCGCTGGCGTGGCCGGCCATGGTCTTTCGCTGGCGCATACACATGTGCGCCTGAACTCGGCGCAGCTGCACAACGCGATCCGCCAACGTCTCGGCATCGAGGAGCCGCCGGGCGACCCCGCGCGGCGCCGGACCGTGCTCGCCGCCATCAACGCCGCGCTTGACGAGGTGCAGCCGGTCCCGGTGGATTTCGGCGCGCTGATCGCCGAGCAGGCGTCGGCGGTGAGGCTGATGATGACGGTCGCGCAGATCGTCAAGCACGTCGATGCCTCGACCCCCGTCCGTTTCCTGATCGCCGAGACGGAGACTGGATACACGCTGCTCAGCGCCCTCTGGCTCGCGCGCCGTTTCGGGATCGCGGATAGAATCGAGATCAGTCCGCTGTTCGAGACGGCGGATGCGCTGGAGCAGGGCGCGCGGCTTCTCGACGAGGCGCTGCGCAGCCCGCAGTACCGGGCATACCTGCAAAAGACCGGTAAACTCTCCCTGCAGTTCGGCTATTCGGATTCGGGGCGCTTCGTCGGTCAGCTCGCCGCCAGCTACCTGATAGAGCGCCTGCGCATGAAGATCGCCGAGACGCTCGCGAAGCACGACGTCAGGGGCGTCGAGATCATCCTTTTCGACACGCATGGCGAAAGCATCGGGCGCGGTGCCCATCCGGGCTCGCTGTCCGACCGCCTGAAATACCTGTCACCCACGGCGAGCCGGCAGGCGCTGCACAAGGCGGGCCTTCGCGTGCGCGAGGAGAGTGCGTTTCAGGGCGGCGACGGCTACCTGTTGTTCGGCACGCCGACCCTCGCGACCGCGACGGTCGCGCGCATCGCGGAACATGCCTTCGCCGAGCCGTCCGGCCCGATCGATGACCCGGTCTATGCCGAGCCGGATTTCGCGTCTGATTTCTTCGCCACCATCCGCGCCAACATGGAAGAACTGGTTGAGGACCCGGGCTATGTCGCCCTCCTCGGCGCGTTCGGTCCGGCGCTGCTGGATCCGTCCGGATCGCGCCCGGATGCCCGCCAGCAGGACGGCGTCGGCGGCCCGGCGGTGCTGCGCCATCCGCGAGAACTTCGCGCGATCCGTAACAACGCCATCCTTCAGCAACTGGGCTGGTGCGCCAACACGCTGCAGGGACTCGGCGCCGCCGTCGAGCGGCATCCCGAGACTTTCCTCGAGATGCACGCAAAGAGCCGGCGATTCAGCCGCGCGATCGATCTGGCGGAGCATGGTCTGCTGCATTCCGACGTCGACGTCCTGCGTGCCGTCATCGCGACCATCGATCCCGGCTCGTGGCTCGATCGCGCGGGACATACGCGCCTGCCGGGGCGTTCGGTCGCGCTGACGGCGGTGGCGCGCGCGCTCGAGCGGGCGAATCTCTGGGCACCGGCGCTCGCGATGTTCCGGCGCATCCAGGTCGATCACCTGGTGATGCGCGCCGGCTGGGCGGAAGCACCGCGCATGGCGGACCGCGAAGTGCTGCTGCATGCGCTCAGGCTTGGGCTCATTCACCGTATATGGCTGCTCGGCACACGCATTCCGGAGTTCTCGCCGCGGTATGGCATCACCCGGCAGGCGGTGGAGGCGCGTATCCTCCGTCTCGATATCCCCGCGGTGCTCGAACTGCTCACCAACATCTTCCCGGCGGCGCCGGACCCCGCGACGGAACGCGATTATGGCGAGCCGCGCGGACCGCGCGCATCGGACGCCTACGTGCGTGAGCACGCGGAGATCTTCGAACCGATGCGCGTCCTGTTCGATCTCGTCCGTGAAATTGCCACCGCCATTACCCACGAGGTCGGCGCGTTCGGCTGATCGCCCGGAGTGGACGGGGCATCGCGCTTCACGTAGAGCGGAGCGTGTCCTGTCCGGCCCTGGCCGGGGCTGACACCATCGATCGAGTGGATGCTATGAGCTACGCCGACTACCTCGGCCGTCAGGAGACGCGCGCGGATCACGTCTCGCCGCTCCTGTTGCATGGATTGGCTGCGACGATTGACCGACCGGAGCCGGAAGAACTTCCGCCGTTGTGGCACTGGACGCTGTTTCAAGAATGGGCGCCCGCGAGCGCCCTGGGTGATGACGGTCATCTCAAGCGCGGCGGCTTTCTGCCGCCCGTGCACGATCTTCCGCGCCGAATGTGGGCGGGCGGCCGCCTGCGATTCCTGGCGCCGCTGCGAGCGGGCGAGGCGGTGAAGCGCGTCAGCACGATCCGGCGTATCGACGAAAAGGCTGGCGCATCAGGCCGTCTGGTTTTTGTCACGGTCGGGCATGTGATCACCGGCGATGGCGGGGTTGCCATCGAGGAAGAGCATGACATCGTCTATCGCGGCAGCGACGGACCAGCCGTCAAGAGGGGCACGCCCGGGAGCCCGCTGCCGGCCGGCGCGCGTAGCAGGACGATCGTTCCGGATGCCGTCATGCTCTTCCGCTATTCCGCCCTGACCGGGAACGGCCACCGTATTCACTACGATCTGGACTACGTGACGCGCGTGGAGGGCTATCCGGGGCTGGTCGTTCACGGACCGCTGCAGGCGACCCTCCTCGCTGGCTTGCTCACGGACTTCGTGCCCGATGCACGTCTGTCTTCCTTCAGCTTTCGCGGTCGCCGGCCGGCTTTTCATGGCCGGCCTTTGACGCTTGCCTGCTGGCGGGATCGGGACGGCTACGCGCTCGAGACGCGGGATCAGGACGGCATGGTTTGCATGTCGGCCGAGGCACGTCTGGCCTGATGCTTACGCGGAGGATCGTCGCATGCCATTCCTGACGGAGGCGGAGCCTCGGCGCGGTGTCGCGACGGAGGTGGTGTCGGGTGTCCGGCGGATCGTCGCCCGCAATCCCGGAGCGCTTACGTATCACGGCACGAATACGTACCTGGTTGATCTACCCGACGGCGTCGCGGTCGTCGATCCGGGTCCGGATGACGCGGTCCATGTCGCCGAGACGGTCGCGGCGGCGGGGCGGCCGATCACTCTTATCTTGTTGACGCACACCCATGTCGATCACGTGGGCGCGCTTGCGGCCTTGCAGGCCGCGACCCGCGCGCCGGTCGCGGCATGGCGGCAGCCGTCGCTGACCGGCTTTCGTCCCGACATCGCATTGGACGACGGCGTCGCGGTCGGCGGCATCACCGCTCTTCATACCCCCGGCCACGCGGCCGATCATGTCTGCTTCGCGATGTCCGCCGCCGATGGCAGGGCGGTCCTCTTCAGCGCCGATCACGTCATGTCGTGGTCCACCAGCATCGTGAGCCCGCCGGACGGCCATATGGGTGCCTATGTCCGTAGCCTCGACCGGCTTCTGGCGCGCGCCGACGATCTCTACCTGCCCGGTCATGGTCCGCCGCTCGCGGCGTCGCTCGATCTCGTCCGTGAACTGCGGGCCCATCGCCTCGGGCGCGAGGCAGCCATCGCCGAGGCGCTGAGACGTCGGGCGGTGGCATCGATCCCGGAGCTGACGGCAGACGTCTACGTAGGTCTCGCGGCGCATCTCATGCCGATGGCGGAGCGCAACGTGCTCGCGCACCTGCTCAAGCTGGCGGAGGAAGGGCGCGTCGAGCGGGACGGCGTGGCGTGGCGCGCACTCTCGTAATCCGGCGCCTTACTCGTAGCCCCATACCTTCCGGCGGCAGACCGGGAAACGCGCCCGCGCCAGCCGCTCTTCCTCGTTCATCGCGAGCCATCCCTGCAGGTGCTCAAGGACACGGCGGGTGACCCAGGCGAGATCGAAGGCGAGGGCCTCGTCCAGACGATAGTACTGGAGATTTTCGAGTTCGCCCGAGCCAGCCAGCGTGCCGCTGACGACATCATGCTCGACGGCCAGAAAGCGTGCGTTGAAGCGGATCGGCTGGCCGGGCGGCGTGACGGCCCGGCACAGATAGTGGAGCTGATCGAGGCGCGACGGCTCGCCGAGAGTCAGCCCCGTTTCCTCGTCCAGTTCGCGCGCCGCTGCGACGGCCAGCGCTGTTGCCAGGGCAGGGTTGGCGGACCGTCGCAGCGCGGCTTCCGTGTCGGGACGCAGAGGGTGCGCCGGTCGGACGCGTAGGTCGGCGGGATCGACGCGGCCGCCGGGGAACACCAGGCGGTTCGGCATGAAGCGGTGGCCGGCGCCCCGCGTGCCCATCAGAACGGACGGACCCGCCGCATCGCGGCGCAGGACGATCAGGCTGGCCGCGTGCCGCGCCCGTGCGACGGGCGCCGAGACGGCGGGCGGCGGCGAAGCGGGGTGATCGGGCTGATCCATGGGCTGCTGATTGTGGCAGATGTGTCTCAGGACGGTCAGACCGGATCCCAGCTGAAGACCTCGCCCGACCGGTCGAGCGGCATGAACGAACTTTGCAGCGCCGGCAGCGCGCGGGTTGCGATCGTCTCCGGGGTCCAGCCCTCCGCGCTATGGACGCTGCGGATCGGCCGGGGAGAACTGAACAGGAACAATTCGTTCATCCGCGCCCCGAATACCTGCCCGGTGACGTCCTTCGCGGCGTCGGAGGCGAGGAACACCGCAAGCGGCGCATTCTTGTCGGGCGTCATCTGCTTCAACCGCTCGACCCGTGCCTTCTGCTCGGGCGTCTCGGCGGGAATGGAGCTTGTCATGCGGCTCCAGGCGAACGGGGCGATGCAGTTCGAACGAACGTTGTAACGCGTCATGTCAAGGGCGATGGACTTCGACAGTGCCGTGATCCCGAGCTTGGCGGCGGCGTAGTTTGCCTGTCCGAAGTTGCCGATCAGCCCCGACGTGCTGGTCATATGCACGAAGGCGCCGGACTCCTGCTTGCGGAACACGTCGGCGGCGGCGCGGCTGACGAAGAATGTCCCGTTCAGGTGCACGTTGATGACGCTCGTCCAGTCCTCGGGCGTCATCTTGTGGAAGATCGTATCGCGCAGGATGCCGGCATTGTTCACGACGATGTCGACCCGGCCGAAATGGTCGAGCGCGGCGGTCACGATCGATCGGGCGGAGGCCCAGTCGGCGACGCTGTCGGTGCTGATGGCCGCCTCGCCGCCGCGCTGCTCGATGATGAGCTTCGTCTGCTGTGCCGGCGTTCCGGACTGTCCCTCGCCGCCGAGCGAGGCGCCGATGTCGTTGATCAGGACACGCGCGCCTGCCAGTGCCATCGCGAGAGCGATTTCGCGCCCGATGCCGCCGCCGGCACCCGTGACGATTGCTACTTTGCCGTGCAGAAGAGACTCGGACATCGCGCGTCGGGACCTGATGCTGTTCTGGCCCCAGGCTAGAGCGGTTGCAGCCGGCGGCATACCCTTGACGCCGGGAGGCAGGTCCGCCATTTCAGAGCCATACCGGACAACGCCGGTCCGCTTTATTGGCGTCCGCTGTGGGTCGGGGAGTTGGTCGACGTCATGCTGCGCCTTTCCAAGATGACGGACTATGCTGTCGTCGTGCTGGTCCAGCTGGCGGAGGGCCATATGCAGACCTCGCCGGCGATTGCCGCCGAGACCGGCATCCCTGAGCCGACCGTCGCCAAGGTCCTGAAGGCGCTCGCGGGCCACGGCCTCGTCGCATCGGTCCGCGGTGCGCGGGGGGGGTATCGCCTTCTTCGTCCGCTGGATGCCGTTCCGGTCGCCGACGTCATCGCCGCCATCGACGGCCCTATCGCGCTCACGGCGTGTGTGGAGGGGTCGACGATGGAATGCGGTTCGAGCGGTCTGTGTCCGATGCGGGGCCGTTGGGGTCCCGTGAACGCGGCGATCACGGCAGCTTTGTCCGCGATCACCCTGGCGGACATGCGAGTGCCATCCCGCCCGAACGTCCACCCGCTGTCCCGTGGGGCGGCTCTCCGCTCCCTGCCTGTCACCGAATAGGGTTAGTGCGTATGCCCGTCGTTGCCGAAACACTCGATGCTGTACAGTCCGTCACGCAGTCCGGCTATAAGTGGGGCTTCGAGACTGCGATCGAGATGGACCTCGCGCCGAAAGGCCTGAACGAGGATATCATCCGGTTGATTTCCAGCCGCAAGCAGGAGCCGGAATGGCTGCTTGCCTGGCGCCTGAAGGCGTATGCGGCATGGTGCGCGATGACCGAGCCGGTATGGGCCAAGGTGCATCACGCGCCGATCGATTATCAGGATCTGCATTATTACGCGGCGCCGAAGCAGAAGGCCGGTCCGCGTTCGCTTGACGAAGTCGATCCGGAATTGCTCGCTACCTACGAGAAACTTGGGATCCCGCTGCGCGAGCGTGCCATCCTTGCGGGCGTCGAAGGTGCCGACACACGACCCGACGTCGCGGTGGATGCCGTGTTCGACAGCGTATCGGTCGCAACGACGTTCCGTGAAACGCTGCGAAAAGCCGGCGTCGTCTTTTGTCCGATCAGCGAGGCGGTGCACGAAGTGCCCGAACTCGTGCAGCGCTATCTCGGTAGCGTTGTCCCCGCCGGAGACAATTTCTTCGCTGCGCTGAACAGCGCCGTCTTCACTGACGGTAGTTTCGTCTACATACCCAAGGGCGTGCGCTGCCCGATGGAGCTGTCGACGTATTTCAGGATCAATGCGCGTAACACCGGCCAATTCGAGCGTACGCTGATCATCGCCGACGAGGGCAGCCATGTCAGCTATCTGGAGGGCTGCACGGCGCCGATGCGCGATGAGAACCAGTTGCATGCGGCGGTGGTCGAACTGGTTGCCCTGGATGACGCGCAGATCAAATACAGCACGGTTCAGAACTGGTATCCGGGCGATGCCAACGGTCGGGGCGGGATCTATAATTTTGTCACGAAGCGGGGAGCCTGTCGCGGCGCCCGCAGCAAGATCTCGTGGACGCAGGTGGAGACCGGATCGGCGATCACGTGGAAATATCCGTCCTGCATCCTTCAGGGCGACGACAGTGTGGGGGAGTTTTATTCCGTCGCGGTGACAAACAACCACCAGCAGGCGGATACCGGCACCAAGATGATCCATATCGGCCGCAATACCCGCAGCACGATCGTATCGAAGGGCATCAGCGCGGGGCAGTCGAACAATACCTATCGCGGTCTGGTTCGCATCATGCCGAAGGCGCACGGCGCGCGTAACCACACACAGTGCGACAGTCTGCTGATCGGCGACCGCTGTGGCGCGCATACGGTCCCCTATATCGAAAGTCGCAATCCGAGTGGGCGGGTCGAGCATGAGGCGACGACCTCCAAGATCGCGGAGGACCAGCTTTTCTATTGTCGCCAGCGGGGCCTGAGCGAGGAAGATGCTGTCGGTCTGATCGTCAACGGCTTCTGCAAGGACGTGCTGAAGGAGCTTCCGATGGAGTTTGCCGTGGAGGCGCAAAAGCTTCTGTCCGTCAGCCTCGAAGGATCGGTCGGATGACAGCCATGCTGACCATTCGTGACCTGCACGCGGAGATCGAGGACAAGCCCATCCTGCGCGGCGTCAGTCTGACGGTCCCCGCTGGCGAGGTGCATGCCATCATGGGGCCCAACGGCTCCGGGAAGTCGACGCTTTCCTATGTTCTGTCCGGTCGCGACGACTACGCGGTCACCGGCGGTGAAGTACTGTTCGACGGGCGTGATCTTCTGGCGATGGAGCCGGAGGAGCGGGCGGTTGCCGGGCTTTTCCTGGCCTTCCAGGCGCCGGTCGAGTTGCCGGGCGTGGGCAATGCCAATTTCTTGCGAACCGCGCTGAACGCACAGCGACGGGCGCGCGGTGAGGCCGAGATCGACGCAGTGCGGTTTCTGAAGCTTGCCCGCGAGGCCGCGCGGCGCCTTGCCATGCCGGAAGACATGCTTAAGCGCAACGTCAACGTTGGCTTCTCCGGCGGCGAGAAGAAGCGCAATGAAATGCTGCAGATGGTGCTTTTGCAGCCGCGCTTCGCCATCCTCGATGAGACTGACAGCGGGCTGGATATCGACGCGCTCAAGATCGTCGCCGACGGCGTGAACGGGCTTCGCGCACCGGGCTTTTCCGCCCTGGTCATCACGCATCATCAGCGTCTGCTCGAACTTATTGTTCCCGATCGGGTGCATGTTCTGGTGCGCGGCCAGATCGTCCGAAGTGGCGGCCCGGATCTCGCACGCGAACTGGAAGTGTCGGGCTATGGCGCGGTGATACGCGAGGCGGCAGCGTGAGCGCGACGCTCGAACAGGCCGGCTCGCGCGCACTGGCGCACTTTCAAGCCGTGCGCGACCGCTTGCCGGGCTGTCCAGATGCGCGTGTTGCCGCCGCCGAGGTATTCCGCTCCCGTGGACTGCCGAGCAGACGTGACGAGGCATGGCGCTATACGTCGTTGCGCGACCTCGGCGCCACGTCCTTCGCCGCGCCGGAGGCGGAAGTCTCGCCCGACGCGGCTGCCGAATGGATCAGCTTGACGCGAGGGCTGCCTCGCATCGTCTTCGTCAATGGAAGACTGCGTCCGGAACTGTCGTCGCTTCCGGCGGCGATCTCCCTCGGATCGTTCGAGGTGTCGGCGCCGAAGGATGCGACGGCGGCTGCGCTGCCGTTTGTGGCATTGAATACTATGTTCGCCGAGGACGGGATGGTGATCACGGTCGATCCCGATATCGAGTGTGGGCCGGTCGTTCTTCTTGCTCTCACGGTCGGCGGGAACGTCGACATGCCGGCGGTGTGTCTGCGTCATCGTATCGCGCTTCGATCCGGTGCGCGCCTGACGCTTGTAGAGGTCGCGGCGGGAAGCGGGCGCTATTTTGCGAATTGCGTGATGGAAGCGGAGGTGGCGGACGGCGCCAAGCTGTCGCATGTCCGCATACAGCGGGAGTCGATCGACGCCACTACGCTCAGCACGTTGTTCGTGGATGCGAGCGCAGGGGCGACTTACGACAGTTTCACGCTTGCACTTGGCGGGAAGCTTGCGCGCGCGGAGGTGCATGCCCGACTGGCTGGCCCCGGTGCGACGGTGCATTTGAATGCCGCACAGCTGCTGGCCGGTAGTCAGCATGCGGACGTAACGACGGTTGTCTCGCACGACGCGCCGGCCTGTGCGTCGCGACAGACGGTGAAGAACATCCTTGCCGACCGCGCTCACGGTGTCTTCCAGGGCAAGATCGAGGTCGCCCGCGCGGCTCAGAAAACGGACGGCTATCAGATGAATCAAGCGCTGCTGCTATCGCCGGAGGCGGAAATCGACAGTAAGCCCGAGCTTGAGATCTTTGCCGATGATGTGAAGTGCAGCCACGGCGCCACCGTGGGGGAGTTGGACGGCGACCAGATCTTCTATCTTCGTAGCCGTGGAGTGCCCGAACGGGATGCACGAACGTTGCTGATCCGTGCGTTCCTTGCCGAGTCGCTCGCAGATATCGAGGACGCCGAGGCCCGGCGTATGGCGGAGGACGCCCTTGAGGGCAGTTGGGAGAAGCTGGGACGATGAATTCCATCACCAGGCCGGACTCGCTGGACGTGGCCGGGATAAGATCAGCGTTTCCGATACTCGCCCAATCGGTGCGGGGAAAGCCGCTCGTTTTTCTCGATAGCGCCGCTTCCGCGCAGAAGCCGCGTGTCGTCATCGACGCGTTGTGCCGCGCAATGGAGACACAGTACGCGAACGTCCATCGCGGGCTGCACTGGATGAGCGAGCGGACGACCGAGGCGTACGAGGAAACGCGCGACGCCGTTGCCGGCCTGCTGAATGCGGCCGACCGGCATGAGATCATCTTCACGCGCAACAGCACGGAAGCCATCAATCTGGTTGCCCACAGCTATGGGCGCGGCCTGCTGAAGGCCGGCGACGCAGTCGTGATCAGCGAGATGGAGCATCATTCGAACATCGTCCCGTGGCAGATGCTGCGTGACGATCATGGCGTGGAGCTGCGGGTCATCCCGGTTTCCGACGTTGGCGAGCTTGACCTTGATGCTTTCGACGCGTGCCTGGCGGATGGGCGCGTCCGCCTGGTGGCGGTAACCCATATGAGCAACGTCCTCGGCACCTATACGCCGGCGGGCGAGATCGTCACGCGGGCGCATGCGGCGGGTGCGCTCGTGCTTCTCGACGGTTCGCAGGCGATCGTCCACCGTCGCGTTGATGTCCAGACGATCGGCTGCGATTTCTATGTCTTCACCGGTCATAAGCTGTACGGCCCCACCGGGATTGGCGTCCTTTGGGGGCGGCGCGGATTGCTCGAGCGCATGCCGCCGTTTCTGGGTGGTGGCGACATGATCTCTTCGGTGACGATGGAGCGATCCACATGGGCGGAAGTGCCGCATAAATTCGAGGCCGGAACACCAGCGATTCTGGAGGCGATCGGACTTAAAGCCGCGATCGGATTTGTCGAGGACGTCGGGTACGAGGCAATCGGGCGTCACGAGCAGGCCTTGACCCAGCACGCTCTCGCTCGCCTTGACGAGATTGAGGGACTACACATCATTGGAGCAGCACCTGATCGCGGTGGCGTGATTTCGTTCGTCATGGACGGTGCCCACGCGCACGACGTCGCGACGTTGTTGGATCGGCAGGGCATCGCGGTGCGGGCCGGTCATCATTGCGCGGAACCGCTGATGCAGCGGTTCGGGATCGACAGCACGGCACGGGCAAGTTTTGGTGTCTATACCTCTCTCGAAGAGGTCGACGTGTTGGCGGACACGCTCGCGCGGGTTCGAGAGTTCTTCAAATGATGTTCGAAGATCTCCGTGATCTGTATCAGGAAGTGATTCTTGATCGTGGGCGGCATCCACGCAATGGGTCCAGGTTGGCCGCCTTTGACGTGCGGGCGAAGGGCGATAACCCGATGTGCGGCGATCGTGTCGAGGTGTTCGTCGCCTGGGACGATGCCGGCAAGGTGGCCAAGGTCGGTTTTGAGGCGCGCGGTTGCGCGATCAGCGTTGCGTCGGCGGACCTGATGGCTGACAGCGTGGCCGGCTTGAGTGCGGCCGAGGTGCGGGACTTGGCGGGATATTTTGCGACCCTCGCCCGAAAAGGCAGCGCAGACGATATACCCGCCCGGTTCGCGGCGGCCATTGAGGGGCTGAGGGCGCTCGCGGGCGTCCACGAATATCCGTCTCGGGTGAAGTGCGCGACCTTGCCATGGCATGCGCTTGTCGCGGCGCTTGATGGAGCAGGGGAGGCGAGCAGTGAGCGCGACTGAAGGAGCATTGCCGGGAACCTGGACACCGGACGGATCGGAGCCGCCGCGTGTCAGCGACGATGACATCATTGCGGCGATCGCGACCGTCTACGACCCGGAAATCCCGGTCAACATCTATGAGCTGGGGCTCATATACGCGATCGATATTTATGACGACGGGAAGGTGAAGGTCGAGATGACCCTTACTGCGCCGGCTTGTCCGAGTGCGCAGGAACTGCCCGAGCAGGTGCGCGATGCCGTTCTGTTGGTGCCGGGCGTGGCCGACGTCGAGGTCGAAACGGTCTGGGATCCTCCGTGGGATCCCAGCAGGATGACGGATGAGGCCCGGTTGCAGCTGAACATGTTCTAGAGAGACCATCGGTAACGGAGAGCATACAATGAGCGCGACGACACAGCCCCGGCGGACACGCTCGCTTCCACCGCTGATGACGTTGAGCGACACGGCGGCGGAGCGCCTGCGGCGGATTTACGACAGCGCCATGGATGGGCGTCTGTTGAGGATTGCCGTTTCCACGAAAGGCTGCTCCGGCTTGTCTTATGACATGAGCTGGGTCGATGCGGCAGCGCCGACCGACGAGATCGTCGAGGATCGCGGGGTAAAGCTTTTGGTCGATCGTAAAGCCAGTCTGTTTCTGATCGGCACGGTGATGGACTATCGCGACGGCAAGCTCGAATCAGGCTTCACTTTCAGCAACCCGAACGAGAAGGGCCGCTGCGGCTGCGGCGAGAGCTTTCACGTCTAACGGGCGGATCGACCCCTCGCGAAGACGATCACCGATTCCAGATCGGCCGACCACACGAATTGATCGATCGGCGTGGCGCGGAGCACGGTGAAGCCGGCAACATGCAACGTCTGGGCGTCGGTTGCCAATGCCGCAGGATTGCAGCTCACGTAGATGATCAGCCCGACGGATGATGCGGCGAGTGCGGCGATCTGTGCCGGGGCGCCGAGCCATGGAGGATCGACGACCGCCGCCGCATAGCCCTCCAGCTCACGTCCGGCGACGGGCTGGCGCGAAAGATCGCGATGATGTCCCTTGATGCGCCCGGGCAAGGCGTGATGGGCCGCATCCCTCAAGGCGGCGATGGCCGGTCCATTACCTTCATAGGCATCGACGATGCCATACGCTGCGAGCGGGAAGGTGAATGTTCCGCATCCGGCAAAGAGATCGAGGAAGCGTGCCCGTTTCGGCAGTGGTGACGGCAACGCATCCAGGACTGCCTGCACCAGATGACGTTCCCCGTCTCGGCTTGCCTGAAGGAAGCTCCCCGGCGGCGGCGTAACTTTGACGCCGCCGAACCGGACAAAGGGCGCAGCGAGCGAGATGAGCAGCGTCGGTTCCGCGTTTCCGACAGCGTAGTGAATTCTGCACGCGCCGACGCCTGTCCCGAAGGAAAGCAGTCGCTCGCTATCCTTGCGGGTCAACGCGGCTTGAAGCCGGAACAGGATATCAGGTCCGTTGTCCAGCAAATTGATGTGGACCGAGCCGGGATAACGGCCGCCCGAAAGTGACGGCAGCAGGCGGCGGAGCGGGTCGAGCAGCGCTCGGAGAGCGTCGTGCAGAATCACGCAGTCGCGAATGTTGACCACGTCACGGCCTCGGGCGACGTGGAAGCCAAGAGCCACATCCGCGCCGGACGGCGCATAAGCGAGGTCGACACGCCGGCGCGTATTCGTGGGGGTCGCGATAACGGGCGCGATGGGAGCGTCAGAATAGCCCGCCCGGCTCAACGCCTCATGCAGTCGTTCAGCCTTCCAGCGCAGGTAGGACGGCTCTGCCCAATGCTGCAGCCTGCACCCGCCGCACGCATGCGCGTGCGGGCAGGGTGGGTCCACGCGATCCGGACTCTGGCTTTCAACCCGGACCAGCGTAGCCCGTGTCAGTTTGCCGCCGCTGCCGATAGGGACGGCGGTAACATACTCACCCGGCAGGGTGCCCGGCACGCAGACGAGTGTGCCATCGGGCAGACGTCCCAGTCCGTCCCCCTGATGTCCGACCCGGTCGATCCTGACCGCGATCGGAGCGACGTCAGGCGCCGCCGAAAGCCGAGAGGCCGGTCTGCGCACGGCCGAGAATCAGCGCATGAACGTCGTGGGTGCCTTCGTATGTGTTGACGGCTTCCAGATTCATGACATGCCGGATGACGTGGTATTCGTCCGCGATGCCGTTCCCGCCGTGCATGTCACGGGCGGTGCGGGCGATATCCAGCGCCTTGCCACACGAATTGCGTTTGCAAAGGCTGATCATCTCCGGTGCCGCGTCGTGCGCGTCCATCAGTCGGCCGAGCCGCAGCACGGCATGCAGCGCGAGGGTGATTTCCGTCTGCATGTCCGCGAGCTTCTTCTGAATAAGTTGGGTCGCCGCCAGCGGCCGGCCGAACATCATGCGCTGCATCGTGTAATCGCGTGCCGCATTCCAGCAGAACTCCGCCGCCCCGATGGCGCCCCAGGAGATCCCGTAGCGGGCGTTGTTGAGGCACGAGAATGGCCCGCGGAGCCCGCGGACATGCGGCAGCATGTTCGCATCCGGCACGAATACGTCGCTCATCATGATCATGCCGGTTGCACTGGCGCGGAGCGCGAACTTACCCTCGATGTGCGGGGAGGACAGGCCCTTCATGCCGCGATCGAGGATGAAGCCACGAATGTCGCCGGCATCGTCCTTGGCCCATACCACGAAGACATCCGCGATCGGCGAATTGGTTATCCAGGTCTTGGAACCGTTCAGCAGATAACCGCCGTCCACCTTGCGGGCCCGCGTACGCATCGACGACGGATCAGAGCCGGCATCAGGCTCAGTCAGCCCGAAACAGCCGACGGCTTCACCGCTGCGCAGACGAGGCAGATACGTGCTCTTCTGCTCCTCGGATCCGAACGCGTAGATCGGATACATCACGAGGCTCGACTGCACCGAGAAGGCGCTGCGGTAACCGCTATCGACGCGCTCGACCTCGCGCGCGATGAGGCCGTAGCTGACGTAGTTGACGCCCGCGCAGCCATAGCCTTGCAGGGTCGCGCCGAGAAAGCCGAGCTCGCCCATCTCGGTCATGATCGAGCGATCGAACGTCGCGTGCCGGTTCGCTTCGAGGATGCGGGGGAACAACCGTTCCTGGCAGTAGGCATGGGCCGCATCGCGTATCGCGCGCTCGTCTTCCGTGAGCTCATTCTCAAGGCGTAGCGGGTCGCGCCAATCGAATGCGGTGAAGCCGCTGAGGCGCGAAGCCGCGGCCGGACGGTCGATCTGGTTCATGCCAAGCTTTCTCCCCCGGAGTCTCCAGCGGCAGTGGCAGCCGGAGCTGTCTCGGGGCCCCGGTTTGGACGGCGCGCCGAGATCAGCATGAAGGCTGGGATATCGCTGCCGAAGCCGCGTGTAACTTTCTCCGCAAACTCCTCCGCCGCCGTTCCCTGCCCACCGCGCGGCGGTGGGGCAGGTGGTCGAGCCCGGGCCGTCGCCGGCCTGCTCGCGCGTGTCGGCGCCGGCGCGGCGGCGCGGTCTGCCACTTTTGGCCCCGTGTCCGCGGCCGGGCGGCTCCGCGGTTCTTTGGCGGGCTTGGCATCCGTAGTTGCGGCGGCTCGGCCTGTATCGGCGCGCGGCGCGGTGGCTCGCCCCTTTGCCGACCGGGTTCCGCGGCGACGGCGGCCGTCGTCTTCGGCCCACTCCACGTGATCCAGACCCGGTATGACCACGCGCGGAATGGCTTTGGTGGTCAGTTGCTCGATCGCGGCTACGGCAAGCCGATCTTCCGGAGAGGCGATCGTGTAGGCGTGTCCCTCCAGGCCGGCGCGGCCAGTGCGCCCGATCCTGTGGACATAGTCCTCGGCGTGATGCGGCACGTCGAAGTTGAAGACGTGTGACAGGCCGCCGATGTCGAGACCACGGGCGGCCACGTCACTGCAGACGAGAAGCTGCAGATCGTTGGACTTGAAGCGCTCAAGCGTGGCAAAGCGCACCGATTGCGCCATGTCGCCGTGAAGGGCACCGACGTTGAACTGATGCCGGCTGAGCGATTTGTGGAGGATATCCACGTCACGCTTGCGGTTGCAGAAAATCAGCGCGTTCTGCACGTTCTGTGACCGCAGCAGGCGCCGGAGAGCTTCACGCTTGTCATGCTCGGCAACCAGCACCAACCCTTCGGTGATCGTGCTGGCGACGGAGGCAGGTCGGCTGACGGCGATCTCGCGCGGGTTCTGCAGGAAAGCATCGGCGAGCCTGCGGATCTCCGGTGCCATGGTCGCGCTGAAGAAAAGCGTCTGCCGGTTGGCCGGCAGCAGACTGACGATCCGCTCGACATCCGGGATAAATCCCATGTCGAGCATGCGGTCGGCCTCGTCGATGACCAGTATCCGCGTATCGGTCAGAAGGATTCCGCCGCGTTCAAACAGATCGAGCAGGCGGCCGGGCGTGGCGATCAGCACATCCACGCCACGCATCAAGACGTCTTTTTGATCAGAGAGGCTTTCACCGCCGATCAGCAGGGCATGCGTCAGCTTCAGGTATTTCCCGTAGAGAAGGAAGTTCTCGGCCACCTGCAGGGCAAGTTCGCGGGTCGGCTCCAGGATGAGCGAGCGCGGCATGCGGGCGCGGGCGCGGGACCCGGACAGGATATCCAGCAGCGGAAGGGTGAAGCTCGCCGTCTTACCGGTACCGGTCTGGGCCGTGCCAAGGACGTCGCGCCCCATCAGCACCACCGGAATAGCCTGGGCCTGGATGGGCGTGGGTATGCGGTATCCCATGTCGTCGACCGCCCGGAGCACCGCCTCCGACAGGCCCAAGCTGGCAAACCCGTTATCCTCGGCTTCCGCCTCCACGCTCTCGGCAGAGGCCTCCGGGGCCGATTCGTCGTCGTCCGTGGCTGGGACGGAGAGCGGGGCAGTGGCCGTCGGTGTCATCTGATTGTCGACAGGGGGCGTCGCGTCCGGGACGCACGAACCCGCGGCCTCCGGGGCCGGGCACGTGGGATCGTTCGCGTCAGCGTCAGCCGGAAGGGTATCGACCAAAATCGTGTCTTCTCAAGGGTTGGCAGTCGGTGAGGGGCGCCTGTTCGCGGCAGTCTGCACCGGCTTAACGGTGCAATTATCCGTGCGGTCCGTGCTCGCGCCGGAATCCCCATGGGGATATCAAGTCTGGCGGCACGAAAGTCAAGGTTTCGCAATTACTTGCGGTCTCACCGCCTGGCCGGCCGGAGCTTCAGCCCGCCGCCCGCCCGGACCACGGTCTGTGAAGGCCTTCACAGCGCGTCAATCGAGCTTCCGCCATAGTGGCTTTGTCGGCTGGCGTTGCCCCAACACCCGCTAGCCGTCTGGGCATTGCCCATGTCACCCGGACCTGCACTCGGCCTGGCCTTCGTGCCAGGCCTTTTTTTGTGCGATGCCGACCCTTGTCAGGGTTGACAGTCTGCCGTCCGCACGGACTACTGCTGCAGTGCGGTATATGATGGAAATCATTGCCTGATTACCTGGAAGCGCTCTCGCCGGAGACCGTGGTGTTGCCGTCGCCACCGGGTATCACCGTCGATTTGACAGTGGTCGTGGCTGCCTACAACGAGGCCGGCAACATTGGTCCGCTGATCGCCGAAATCGCTGGTGTGCTTCGCCCAAGGTTTGCTTTCGAAATCATCTGCGTCGACGACGGCAGTACGGACGCGACCCTGGCGGAGGCTGCGGCGCTCGGCGAGGCGGTACCGGAACTCCGGATTGTCCGACACAGCGACCGAGCCGGACAAAGCGCCGCCATTTGCACCGGCATCGCCCTCGCGCGCGGCGGCCTCGTCGCGACCATCGACGGTGACGGGCAGAACGACCCGGCCGACATCCCGGCCTTGGTCGATTGTGCGAGGCAGGCAGGAGCGGCGCTCGTCACCGGCGTACGCACAGTTCGACACGACCGATTGTCGAAGCGAGTGGCGTCGCGCCTTGCGAATGCCGTGCGAGCGGGCGTCCTGCGCGATGGTTGCCCGGATACCGGATGCGGCCTGAAGGTGTTTCCTCGTCGGGCCTTCGAGCGGCTGCCCCAGTTTGACGGCATGCACCGCTATCTGCCGGCCCTCTTCAGGGCTCGGGGTGCGGCGGTCATACTCCGACCCGTCTCCCATCGTCCGCGGGTGCGCGGCGTTTCCAAATACGGCAACCTGGAACGTGCCGCGCTGGGTGCGGTCGATCTCCTGGGCGTTCTGTGGCTGACACGGCGGAGCCGAAGCCCTGAGCGGGTCTTCGAGCAACGATAAACGTGGGGCATACCGAGGGCGTCGTCCACGCAACCGCCTGCGTTCCATTGAAGGGCGGCCGGCATACCTGGCCTTTCGTCCTGTGCGCATCGCTGCTGGCAGCGCTCATTCTGTGGCCCGGACGCGCCAGCCTCCCGCCAATCGATCGCGACGAAAGCCGCTATGCGCAGGCGACGCGGCAAATGCTGGAGACCGGCGACTTTCTCGACCCGCGGTTCCAGGATCACCCGCGCTACGTCCAACCGGCCGGCGTCTACTGGGCACAGGCCGCCGCCGTCAGCCTGCTGAGCGATGCGACCCGCCGCGTGATCTGGCCGCATCGGGTTCCTTCGTGGTTGGCCGGCATTGTATCGGCAGCACTGACCTGCGCGATCGGCGCCCGTCTCCTGGGGCCGGCAGCCGGTCTCGCCGGCGCTACCCTTCTCGCGTCCTCGCTTCTCTTCGGCTTCGAGGCACGGATTGCGACGACGGACGCGACGCTGCTTGCTTTCGTGCTTCTCGCACAGTGGGCGCTGCTGGCGATCTGGCAGGCGCGCGAAGGGCCCGATACGTCGCGCGTTCATTCGGCAGTGCTTTGGGCGGCGCTCGGTTGTTCGATCATGGTCAAAGGGCCGATCGGCTTGGTGTGGCTCGGGCTCACGGCCCTCGGGCTCTCGGCGAGCGGAGGCACGTGGCGATGGCTCCGGAGGCTGCACCCGCTGTCGGGCGTGGCCCTCATGGCGGCAATCGTGCTGCCTTGGATGATCGCGATCGCAATACGGACGGATGGCGCGTTCTTCGCACAGGCGCTTGGCCATAATCTGCTGGGCAAGCTGTCGCACGGCCAGGAATCCCACTGGGCGCCACCCGGCTATTATCTCGCCATATTCGCGGCAATGTTCTGGCCCGGCTCGCTGCTGGCCTTCCGGGCGGTACCGGCGGTCTGGCGTGCGCGGTCGATGCCCGGCGTCCAATTCCTTCTGTGCTGGGTGATCCCCGCATGGCTGCTGTTTGAATTGGTCCCAACCAAGCTGCCTCAGTATGTGTTGCCCGCCTATCCCGGGATTGCTTTGCTATGCGTGAGCGTCCTGCCCGCGGGCCCGGGCGGAGGCTGGCAGCGATGGGCGTTCGCGACCGCGCGGATGATCTGGGTAGTGGTCGGTCTGGTCCTCGTTGTGGGGGGACCGCTGCTTTTGTGGCGGTACTCGAATGGCGTCCGGCCAGTCGTGTGGCTGGCGGCAGCCGCGGAAGTCGCATTTCTGGCCATCATGGCGCAGATGGCGCGCCGTGCTCGCACGCAGCTTGCGGTCGCGTGCGGCCTCTTGGCGTCGGCGATATTCCAGGCCGCCACATTCGGCATGGTCCTCCCCGGTTTGACACCGATCTGGATAAGCCCGCGCGTCGCGGCTTTGGTCGCGGCTTCCAGCCGGTGTCAACGGCCGACGCTGGCCTCGGCGTCGTACAGCGAACCAAGCCTGGTGTTTCTGCTGGGAACGCAGACGCGTCTGGTAGACCCGGTGACGGCCGCGGAGCACATCGTGCGCGACCCCGCATGCACCCTCGCGCTGGTCGACGTGGCGGGGCTACCGCCGTTTCTGGCGGTGCTCGCGGCGCATCATATGGCCGTGGAGGACAGGGGAACGGTCACAGGGCGGGATTATTCCAACAACCACTTCCTGACCCTCCATCTCTTCAGCGCGGTTCCGCCCTGATGGCCGGTTCTCGGCAGACGACGGCCGCACGCTTCGGCATCGTGGGTCTGCTTTTCTAGGTCCCGACGTCTTCGTGCCATGTGCGGCCGTCACGTTCGATCAGAGCGATGGCGGCGGTCGGTCCCCAACTGCCCGCGGAATAAGGGCGTGGCCGTTCCGGCCGGCTCTCCCACGCCTCGATGATCGGCTCGACCCAGCCCCATGCCGCCTCGACTTCGTCACGGCGCATGAACAGCGTGGCGTTGCCCCTGACCGTGTCCATCAGCAGGCGCTCGTAGGCATCCGGGTATCGAGTGGCGAAGGCCTTCTCGAAGCTGATGTCGAGGCCAGTTGGACGGAGGCGAAGGCCGCCGGGGCCTGGGTCCTTCGTCATCATTTCCAGACGCATACCCTCTTCGGGCTGAAGTCGGATGATTAGTCGATTCGGCTGAAGGTCGGCCGCCTCACGCGGGAAAATCGAAAAAGGCAGCGCCCGAAACTGAATGACGATTTCCGACATTTTTTGCGGCAGTCGCTTGCCGGTGCGCAGGTAGAACGGGACGTTTGCCCATCGCCATGAGTTGAGCTGCGCCTTTAGCGCCACGAATGTTTCCGTGTTGCTTTCCGGCTCGCCCAAATCTGATAGATATCCTTTCACCGGATTGCCTCCGATCGCTCCCGCCGCGTATTGCCCGCGCACAGTCACGCTGGCTACGTCGTGCGGTTCGATCGGGCGTAGCGCTCTCAGGACCTTGAGCTTTTCGTCGCGCACGGCATCCGCCTGCATGGCGACCGGGCTATCCATGGCCAGCAGACAAAGAAGTTGCAGGATATGGTTCTGGACCATGTCACGCAGGGCGCCGGAGCGATCGTAATAGCCGCCCCGGCCTTCCACGCCGACCGTCTCCGCCACCGTGATCTGCACGTGGTCGATGACATCGGAGTTCCAGAGGCGCTCGAAGATCGAGTTGGCGAACCGTAAGGCCAGGAGATTCTGCACGGTCTCCTTGCCTAGATAATGGTCGATGCGGAAGGTCCGCGCCTCGCTGAAGACCTCGCCGACCCTGTCGTTGATGTCCCGCGCACTCTCGAGGTCGTGGCCGATCGGCTTCTCGAGCACGACCCGGGCGTCGGGACCCGCAAGCCCGTGTCGCGCCAGATTGCGGCAGATCGGTCCGTAGAGTTCTGGCGACGTCGCGAGGTAAAAAACCGGAACGCGCTCGCCCGCGCTTCCCAACACATCCTTCAGGACCGGCCACCCCGTGTCGCCGGTCCCATCAACCTGCACATACGAGATTTGCGCAAGGAAGCTGTCCACGACCTCGCCCTGGAGATCTGTCGAGGCGACGTGAGCGTGCAAGGCGTCCCGCGCCCGTGCGCGATAGGCGGCGTCGTCCAATCCGGACCGCGCCGCGCCGACGATCATGCTGTCCCCAGGCATCTGTCCGTCCCGGAACCGGTAGTACAGCGCGGGGAGAAGCTTTCGCAGTGTCAGGTCGCCAGTGGCGCCAAAGACGACACAGATGAAGCTCTGAACGGGTACGATCTTCATGGATGGCCTTTTCTTCAGCCATGACATGCGAACACGGCAGGGTTGCACATGCAAGGCGTAATGCTGCGACGCGGGATTGGGCGGCGGGACGCAATCGGCTAGCGTCCGACCTCGTAGTTGGGTTTTGCCACGGGTTGGCATGGCGGCGAGGTAGCCGCGGGTGAGGGCGCATGGACCACGGAACGGCCGGGACGAGCATCAGCGATGTGCCTTATCCGGACATACGCGAGGCAGTGCGCAAGCTGTGTGCGCAGTTTCCCGGCGAATACTGGCGACGTCTGGATGCGGTGCGCGGCTATCCGACCGAGTTCGTCCAAAGCCTGACCGAAGCCGGCTATCTGGCAGTACTGATCCCGGAAACGTATGGCGGCGCCGGCTTGCCGCTTTCGGCGGCGGCGGCGATCCTGGAAGTGATCCACGCCGAGGGCTGCAACGGCGCCGCCTGTCACGCGCAGATGTATACGATGGGTACGGTCCTGCGTCACGGCTCTGACGCGCAGAAGGCGGCCTTCCTGCCGGCGATTGCCCAGGGTGAATTGCGCTTGCAGGCCTTCGGCGTCACCGAACCGACCAGCGGTAGCGATACCACCAGCCTCAGTACCTTCGCGCGCCGGGATGGCGACTCGTATGTGGTCAATGGGCAAAAGATCTGGACCAGCCGGGCGGAACACTCGGACTTGATGCTGTTGCTGGCGCGCACGACGCCACGCGACCAAGTCACGCGCCGGACCGATGGGCTATCGACCTTTCTCGTCGACATGCGATCGGCGCTTGGCAGCGGCCTGACCATCCGGCCCATCCGAACGATGATGAACCACAACAGCTGCGAGGTGTTTTTCGACAATCTCCGCGTGCCGGCCGCAAACCTCGTCGGGGAGGAGGGGAGGGGCTTCCGCTACATCCTCGACGGCATGAATGCGGAACGTCTCCTGATCGCCTCGGAGAGTATCGGGGATGCAAAGTGGTTCATCGCTAAAGCCGTTGCGTATGCGAACGAGCGGAAGGTCTTCGGTCGCCCCATAGGCCAGAACCAGGGCATTCAGTTCCCGATAGCCCGCGCTCACGCGCAGATGCGCGCGGCCGAACTCATGCTTCACGCCGGACTTGCCCGGTACGAGGCCGGGCAGGCCTGCGGCGAAGAGGCGAACACCGCCAAAATGCTGGCGGCGGAAGCGGCTTGGGCGGCGGGCGAAGCCTGCATCCAGACGCATGGCGGGTTCGGATTTGCCGAAGAATATGACGTCGAGCGGAAGTATCGCGAAGCACGTCTTTATCAGGTGGCGCCGATCAGTACCAATCTGATCCTGTCTTACATCGCCGAACATGTGCTGGGGATGCCGCGGAGTTACTGATTCCGCCACGGAGCGCGCCTGTCGCCGAGGCCAAATGGCGGCTCAGCCCCCCGCCCGCGTCGGCCGCGTGAGGACGGCGATCGGGGTCGCGCGATAGGCGGCAAGTGATCGTCCCGCCGTTCCCGGAGGTGCCGGCAGCGTTATCACGCGCGGCAGCTCCGCGCGGTTAACCGGCAACTGGACGACCACCCGCCCGCCTGGCTGGACAGTGCCCGGTGGCATCGTCGCCGCCCACGCGGCCGCCAAGGGCGATCCGCCGGTATCGCCCATCGATGCCGCCGTCCCGGCGATCCGCTGCTCCGTCGGCCATGCGGCCAGGACTTTCCGCTGATAGTCGGCGCCCAGGCCTGGATTGGCCGAGTGGTAATTGGCTGCGGCCTTTGCCCAATCTCCTGTTTGACTGTAGAGCTGGCCGAGGAAGCGGGCCGCGTAGCGCGCGTTCGTCGCCGGGTCGAAGGCGGCCTCGAGGGTCGGAAAGGCGTCGGGATGGTGCAGCAGATTCACCTGCAGGCACCCCACGTCGATGGAACGGATCCCCTGGGCCTGGAGAGCCTTAACAGCAGCGATCGCCTCGGCTTCGGTATCAAAGACGTAGCCCTGTCCATCCGCATTGACGGTCCATGGCCACGGACTCGTCAGACCGGTCGCAGGGTCGCGTCGGCCCGTCTCCACATCGGCGATGGCGGCAAGAAGTTGACCGGGAAGCGCGCCAGCTCTTTCAGCGGCCTGGATGGCACTGCGGCATTGCTCGAACGGCGTCGGGTGCCGGGCTTGTGCGACTGTCGGGCGGCCCCAACCGCCGCAGGCGAGGGCCATCACGCCCAGGAGAAGCAACCACCGATGCATGGACCCTATCGTAGCCGCCAAATCCTTAGGCGTCTCTTACTGGATCGGGCCGGCTGGACGGCGTCCAAGGGTTCGTCGCGCAGCGATGCTGCAATGCAAAAAAGCGCTTGCTTCACCCCGATGGTCACCCTACATTGTGCATCGCAGCAAGGCATTCGTGTCTTGCCGCTTTCTTGGACGTTTCCTCCCTAAACTTGGCGGCGCGCAAGCGCCGCCTTTTCTTTTTCGGCGCACGCAGCGTCAGAGGCCCAGAATGGCAGGGACCTGGACGGCAAGGGCCACAAGCACGGCCTCCATTTGCCGAGCGACCCGCCGAAACTCCGCCCGCCGTTCGAAACGCACCTCATCCATATATAGCCGCCGGGCGACCTCGATCTGCACGGCATGCCGGCCGGTTTTGGGCCGTCCGTAGGTCCGGGTGATGTAGCCTCCGGCATACGGGTCGTTGCGACGCACGCGGTAGCCGAGGCGCATCAGTTCGGTCTCGATGAGTCGGGTGATCTCCTCGGAGCAGGACGTGCCGTGGACGTCGCCGATCACGAAGTCGACCGGGCCGCGTCCGCTCAGGGCGCCGGTCGGCATGGAATGGCAGTCCACGAGAAGGACGGCGCCGAACCGGCACGTCGTCTCGTCGAGCAGACCGAGCAGGCCCTGGTGAAAGGGCTGCCAGCACTCGCGAACCCGCCGCTCCGCATCGGCAAACCGCAGTTTTTTTCGATATATCTGATCTCCTGATGAGACTACCCGAGCGATCGTGCCGAGACCCGCCGCTACCCTCGGGCTATGGATATTCACCCAGGGAGGGAGCGCATCCTCGAACATCGTCGGGTCGAGCTCCCAGGCCTCGCGATTTGGATCGCAATATGCGCGCGGGAACTCGGCCGCGATCAGCGGCGCGCCCACGGAGGGTGCGGCCGCGAACAGCTCGTCGACGAAACTGTCCTCGCTGCGCCGCAGCGTCACCGGGTCCAGCCGCGATTCGGCGAGAAATGCATGGTCGTAGGCCCGACCCGAGTGGGCTGAGGCGACGACGAGCGGCACGGTCTGTCGCTCCGGCCGCAACACCATGAACGGCGCGCCGCCGGTCATCACGTGATCCATCAGCCCAGTTGAGCCCGCCGACGCGGCTGTGTCATCCGCAAGATCGAAGGCAGGTTGCGCGCACCGTGCCAGCCTTTCCCGGGACACTTGCACTCCGTCGCGCAAGGCCGTAGCAGAGCACCACCGTTCGGCGGGGACGGGCGCGTAGCTCAGCGGGAGAGCACCACCTTGACACGGTGGGGGTCAGAGGTTCGATCCCTCTCGCGCCCACCATGGCCCGCGCGGACCCAAGCGCCTCAGACATCGACGAGATCGACCGTCCGGGCATGCTCCTGAATGAAGCGGAAACGCAGTTCTGGCCGCCGCCCCATCAGACTCTCGACCAACTCCGCCGTCGGCGCGCGGGTGTCCGCCGGCGCCAACACGCGCAGCAGGGTCCGCTTTGCCGGATGCATGGTCGTGTTGCGCAATATGGCCGGCGGCATCTCGCCCAACCCTTTGAAGCGGCTGACCTCGACCTTGCTCCCGGGCTTGAAGGCCGCCTTGGTCTGTCGGTCGCGATCGGCGTCGTCCATCGCATAGACGGATTTGGCTCCCTGGGTTAGCCGGTAGAGGGGCGGTTGGGCGAGGTAGACGTGCCCGTGGCGGATGAGGTCGGGGAGTTCGCGATAGAAAAAGGTTATCAGGAGTGAGGCGATGTGGGCGCCGTCCACATCGGCGTCGGTCATGATGATCACACGGCCGTAGCGGAGCCGGGCCCGATCGAACCGGTCGCCGACCCCGCAGCCGAGCGCTTCGATCAGGTCCCGAAGCTCCTGGTTCTGGCGGAGCCGGTCGGTGGAGGCGCTGGCCACGTTGAGGATTTTGCCACGCAGCGGCAATACCGCCTGCGTCTCCCGATCGCGCGCCTGCTTGGCGGAGCCACCTGCGCTGTCGCCTTCCACCAGGAAAATCTCGGTCTGGCTTGCATCCTCACGCGTGCAGTCGGTGAGCTTTCCCGGCAATCGCAGCTTTCGCGTGGCTGATTTGCGCGGCGTGTCGCGCTGCTCCTTCCGGCGGATGCGATCCTCGGCGCGCTCGACCGCGAAGGCGAGCAGCGCATCCGCGGCCGACGGATCGGCGGCGAGCCAATGGTCGAACTGATCGCGCAGCGCCGTCTCGACGAGGCGGGCGGCTTCAGGATTGGTCAGACGATCCTTGGTTTGCCCCTGGAACTGAGGTTCACGGAGGAACAGCGAGACCTTGGCCGCCATCGGCGTCACGAGATCGTCGGCGGTGATCTGCGCGGCCTTGCGGTTGCTGCGCTGTTCGCCCCATGCCCGGAGCCCCTTGACCAGCGCTGCCCGCACGCCCGCCTCATGCGTGCCGCCTTGAGGCGTCGGGATCGTGTTGCAATACGTATGTAGGAACCCGTCCCCGTCCTCGACCCAGGCGATCGCCCACTCCACATGGCCCGCCGCCTCGCCGTCAGCCGCCGCGCCGAGTGCGGTTCGCCCGGTCCAGGGCTCCGGCAGGACGCGCGTTGCGGAGCCGAGTTCGTCCCGCAGGCTGTCGCGCAGCCCACCGGGAAAATGCAACAGCGTCTCGGACGGGATGTCGCTGTCAGTGCCGTTCAGCAAAGCGGGATCGCAGCGCCAGCGTATCTGGATGCCGGAGACCAGATAGGCCTTCGAGCGGCAGAGCGCATACAGCCGGCCAGGTATGAAACGGCGCTCGCCGAATATGGCCGCGTCGGGGCGGAAGCGTATGAACGTGCCGCGGCGGTTCTGTATCGGCCCGAGATTACGGAGCTTGCCGGTCGGTCGTCCCTGCGCGTACGACTGGCTCCAGAGGATGCGGTCGCGGGCGACCTCCACCTCGAAGCTTTCGGACAACGCGTTGACGACGGAACTGCCGACGCCGTGCAGGCCGCCCGACGTGGCGTAGGCCTTGCCGCCGAACTTGCCGCCGGAATGCAGCGTGGTGAGGATGACCTCCAGCGCGCTGAGGTTCTTGAACTTGGGATGCGGGTCGACCGGAATTCCCCGCCCGTTGTCGCGGACCGACAGGACATTGCCGACTTCCAGCGTCACCTCGATGATCGACGCGTGGCCGGCGACCGCTTCGTCGATCGAGTTGTCTAGGATTTCCGAAGCCAGGTGATGCAGGGCGGCGTCGTCCGTGCCCCCGATATACATCCCTGGCCGCCGGCGCACCGGCTCGAGGCCCTCGAGCACCTCGATGTCCTTGGCGGAGTAGGTGCTGTGGTCCGCATCGTCGGACGGTTTGCGGAAGAGATCGGGCATGCGGTTTCCGGCTATGTTTTGTGATCGGCGGGTCGGGCGAACCGCTGACTTAGGTCTGACGGGAGGCTGCGGGGGTCAACGGCGCTTCGTCGGGGCATGCAGGTCGTGGATGCGGACGCCGTCCTCGGTCGCTGCCACGTTCAGCCAATCGCCGTGGCGCAACGTGCGGCGTGTGTCGTGAAGTCCGCTGGCCCAATGCTCCGTCATCGACGCGCGGCTGAAATCGTAATCCTTGTTTGCGCCTTCATACAATTTCTGCCGATAAATCAAATGAATAATCGTGATCGCCGGCAAATCTGAGAGCGAGGTCTTTAGGAGCGCCTCCTCTTCCGTAAGCTCGGACGGATCCAGTTTGTCGAGCACACGCTTCAGTATGCGTGTCAGCCTGTAGTGCTGCGTATAATAGTCCGTAACAAGTCGTGTTCGACTCGAGTACTGGATGTCTTTCATTCGGTTGAGAACGCTGCCTATGTCGGTCGGAACGGCACCGGGCGCGCTGAAGAGGTCCACCTGGAACACCAGGGTGTTGGCGGTGCCGGCATTGTCCAGCACATGCTGCAGCGGGGTGTTCGACGCCAGGCCGCCGTCCCAGAAGGCACGTCCCTCGATTGACACCATCGGGAGCCCCGGCGGAAGGGCACCGCTCGCGAGCACGTGATCGACCGTGATCCGGGTCGACGTTGTGTCGAAATAGACGAAATTCCCCGACTGCACGTCCACCGCGCCGCAGGCGTAGCGCGCCGCGCCGTCGTTCAGGCGATCGAAGTCGATGAGCTCTTCCAGCGTCGTGCGCAGGGGAGATGTGTCATAAAAGCTCGTTGCCGCGGCGGTTCCCGGCAGGCTGAGGAGCGGACCGGGACGGGCGGGCGTAAAGAACCCCGGCTGCCCGAACATGACCGTCAGTGCCGACGACACGTCGTTATGCCACCGCCGTGCTACGCCATCGTCGGGCGCGACGACCGGCCAGACGGGGCGGGCGGTCACCGACGACCAGAATGCCTGCAGGCGTTCCAGACGGGAGGCCGGCGGATTGCCGGCAATGATTGCGCCGTTGATCGCCCCGATCGACACGCCGGCAATCCAGTCCGGCTCGATTCCGGCAGCGTGCAGGCCTTCGTAAACGCCTGCCTGGTAGGCGCCCAGGGCGCCTCCCCCCTGCAGGATGAGGGCGAGTCGGTCGACATGGGGAGGTATCCTGACGGCGCGTTGGGAGTCCGCCGCTAAGGGCGGAGGGCGGTCCGTGTTCATGCTCTGCGCTGTCGGCTCCGAACAAGGCGCTTGGCCCGGTGTTGGGCCAGCGTGCTACCTGTGCCAGTGCAAACCGCCCGGTCAAGCCGGGTTGACGCCGCGATGCCGGAAGAGGGCGGCTGCTTGGCATTGACAGTCGGGGTAAAGCATGGACGAGACGGGACGGTTCGCTGCGATGCTGCTGCACAGCGCCGCGCTCAAGCAGCGTATTGCCACCGAGTTGGCGGCAGATGCCATCGCAGTGGTGGCTGCGGCCGAATACTCTCTGCGCGCTGGCGGCAAGCTCCTGTTTTGCGGGAATGGCGGGTCTGCTGCAGACAGCCAGCATTTGGCGACCGAATTGCTGATCCGTCTTCGCGGTCGCTGTGAGCGGCCCTCCTGGCCGGCCATCGCCTTGACGCTCGACGGCGCCATGCTCACGGCCGCCGGCAATGATTACGGGTATGATCAGGTTTTCGCCCGCCCGCTGCGTGGTCTGGGCCGGCGCGGCGACGTGTTGTTCGGGCTCACGACGTCAGGCCGGTCCCCGAACGTCTTGGCGGCTCTCGAGGCTGCACGCGAGATGGGGATTGTCACGGTCGGCCTGCTCGGCGGCTCGGGAGAGCCGGCGCGTTTCCTGTGTGATCACGCGTTGATCGTGCCCGATACGGAGACCGCACGTATCCAGGAGTGTCACATCACGCTCGGTCACGCGATCCTAGAACTCCTCGAGGATCGTCTCATGGCAAAGCCGTTGGCGGCATGAGCCGATGACCGTCGTTGTCACCGGTGCGGCCGGCTTTATTGGCTACCATACGGCTGAAGCGCTGCTGCGCTCTGGCCGTGCTGTGGTCGGTATCGACAACGTGAATGACTATTACGACACGCGCCTGAAAGAGGCGCGGCTTGAGCGGCTGCAGGCGTTTGCGGCGTTCCGTTTCGTTCGGGCCGATATCGCCGACCGCGCGGCGATGGCTGCCGTGTTCGACGGCAAGCGTGACGTCACCGAGATCGTTCATCTGGCCGCGCAAGCGGGGGTGCGATATTCGTTGATCGACCCGTACGCCTACGTCCATTCGAACGTCCTCGGCCATCTCACCCTGCTCGAGGTGGCGCGTTCTCTGCCGGGACTCCGTCACTTCGTCTATGCGAGTTCGTCTTCGGTCTACGGGGATACCGAGAATGCCCCGTTCCGCGAGACCGACAGGGCCGACAAGCCGGTCTCGCTGTATGCCGCCACTAAGCGGGCGGACGAACTCATCAGCCATGTTTATGGTCATCTTCACGGTATTCCGCAGACCGGGTTGCGGTTCTTCACCGCTTACGGTCCATGGGGTCGTCCCGATATGGCTTATTTCGCCTTCGCGCGCGCGATCGTCGAGGGCGCGCCCATCACCATCTATGACCAGGGCCGGCTGCAGCGCGACTTTACCTACATCGATGACGTGGTCGCGGGTGTCCTGGCCGTTCTCCAGCGGCCGCCGGCGGCCAGCTCGCCGACCCGCGTGCTGAACGTCGGCAACCGGCGAGCGGAAAGCGTCGCGTACCTGGTCGAACTTCTCGAGCGCGAACTCGGCCGCAAGGCGATCATTCGCCACGCTGCCCGGGAGGCGGCGGATGTACGGGTGACCTGTGCCTCGACCGACGCGCTCGAGGCCCTGGTTGGACATGCGCCGCGGACAGACCTTGCCGCCGGCATCGCGCGGTTTGTGGCGTGGTTCCGCGGCTGGCACCGCCCCGCGATAAAAAGCGCTTGACCCCGCGGCGGGGCGGGTCTAACACCCCGGCCTCGCCGCGACGGACTACGGTCGGTCGGGGGGCGGGTCGAGCTGAACACACAGGCTCTTCTCGGCGGCAATTGCTCTCGGGCGATTTGTCGCACTGTTCATTGACAAGTAAATCTGTATGGAAGGGATA